>CAZZEV010000313.1:0-3559 GCA_964653305.1 uncultured Cellvibrionaceae bacterium
TAGTAATATTTCAACTGCGTCGCCTTGCCCCAAAATACGCGATACGAAAAAATTGTGTAGAGCAAAATCGTTGGCAAAACGACGGCTGTTCCGTAGAAAATAAACATCAGCGATTCAGGTGCGCTAGCCGCTTTCCAAATATCAAGTTGATTTGGTACGACAAACGGGAAGAAACTGTAAGCTAAACCGATAAAGCACAACAGAAAAATAATGACGATAGATGCAAAAGGAATCCAGCAGCCAAAATCGTTCTGGTAGGGGAAGTGCTTTAAATAGCGATCTACCACTAAAAATAAACCAAAGCACACCGCAGGAATTACCAATAACAAGATCACCGCGGGGTTGCCAAACCATTTCTCAAAAATAGCAGGGTTAATCAGTGGGTTTACGATGGAGACGGCTAAAATTCCCACGGCTGTTAAGCGCCCACATTGGCGAGTCCAGCGCGCAGCGCGCAATTGCAGTTCGCCTTCCATTTTCATCACCAACCAAGCGCCGCCGATAAAACTGTAGCCAGCGGTGACGCAAATCGCACTCAAGGCGCCGAATAAATAAGCCGCAGCGCTCTGCTCAAAACCCATCACATAAATACCGAGCATATAGCCTTGCGATAAGGTGGCGAGCAGTGAGCCGAGTTTAAAAATATTATCCCAAAGGGTTTTATGGTCTTCCGGTGCCTTTGCTCTAAAATCAAATGCAACGCCACGCAAGATTAAACCCGCGAGCATAACAGTTACCGGCAAATACAAATGAAACAAAATAATACTGTGAGCGCTGGGGAAGGCGATTAGCATAATGCCTATACCTAATACCAACCAGGTTTCATTGGCATCCCAAAACGGGCCGATGGAGGCAATCATGGTGTCGCGCTGCGTTTCAGAATCTTTTGGTAATAAAATTCCGACTCCTAAATCATAGCCATCCAAAATCGCGTAGATGAAAAACGCTAAGCCCATCAAGCCAATAAAAATGACAGGCAACCAATATGCAGCGCCACTTAATTGCGTTATCTCGTTCATGCTTTTACCTCCGATGTAGGTGCTTGCAGCGCTTGGGCAGCGAGTAGTTTTTCTTGCAGTGTTTCTATTTCATCGGTGCGATCAACCAACACCGCTTTGCGAGCCATCACAAATAATGTGCGTACATAAGCGAACAAAAGTGTTGCATAAAGTATTAAATAAATTGCGAAAGATATACCTACATTGCTAGAAGGTACTTGCGTAACAGCATCTGCTGTTTTCAAAATTCCAGTTACCAAATAAGGCTGACGGCCAATTTCGGTAACGTACCAGCCTGCGAGCGTTGCAATCCAACCGGAAAAGGTCATGCCCACCAATACTTTTAACATGAATGGCGATAATTCCTTTTTACGCCAATACTGCCAGCAACCAAACCACGCAACTGCCAGCATTAACATGCCCACGCCCACCATAATTCTAAAACCGTAAAATACCGGTTTCACCGGCGGGTGTGCATTGGGGAATTCATTGAGTCCTTTAATTTCACCATCAATATCGTGCATTAAAATTAAACTCGCCGCCCTAGGTATTTCAATGGCGAATTTATTGGTTTGCGTTTTTTCATCGGGAATTGCAAACAAAACCAAAGGTGCTCCTTTCTCGGTATGCCATACGCTTTCCATGGCAGCAATCTTCGCCGGTTGATGATGCAAGGTATTTAAGCCGTGCATATCGCCCAATAAAATTTGCAGCGGAATTAATATCGCACTTGCAATCACAGCAACTTTTAATGCGCGGCGCGGCGCAGGTTTGTGGTCGCCTTTTAAAATGCGGTACGCAGAAATTCCTGCAATTAAAAAACCAGCGGTCAGGCCAGATGCAGTAACCATATGGGCTAAACGGTAGGGCATGGAGGGATTAAAGATAATCGCCAGCCAATCCACAGGGTAAGCAACACCATCACGCATTTCGTGACCGGTCGGAGTTTGCATCCACGAATTTAACGCGATAATCCAAAACGCCGACATGCTGGTACCAAAAGCAACCAAAAAAGTCGCGAGTGTGTGGATGCGATTGGAAACGCGATTAATACCAAACAACATAATGCCTAAAAATGTGGCTTCCAGAAAAAACGCCGTGAGAACTTCATAGCCGAGCAATGGCCCCGCAATATTGCCAACTGTTTTCATATAGCCCGGCCAATTTGTACCGAATTGAAAACTCATGGTAATACCGCTGACCACACCGAGTGCGAAAGTTAGCGCGAAAATTTTTACCCAGAAGCGGTATACGCGCATCCACACTTCATCATTCGTGCGGTTATATTGCACTTTAAAAAATAACAAAAACCAACACATAGCGATGGAGATGGTGGGGAATAAAATATGAAATGAAATATTCGCGGCGAATTGCATGCGCGAGAGGAGCAGGGTATCCATAAGCATGTGATTTACCTCATCAGTAAATAAATTAATGAGTGCTTGGTAACACTCTTAGGCGAGAACAACCCCAAAGCCCTAGCAGACCAATCGGTATCAGTAAAATCCATTGTGGTAATTTGAGTAACATCGGCACGCCCGAATAAACAATACTTACAAAAATAAAAACCAGCCCAAAGCCTATCCACATAAACGAAATAAAAAGTGCCATATAGTGAGATTGAACTGCGTGCTTTGGACTTGCAGAAATAAATAATGCAATTGCAGAAACCGATAAGGCTACGGTCACCAAATGCCAGCAGGCTAATAACAACAAACTGATTTCTGGCGCTAACCCTGCTTGTAACAGTGGTGCTTCAATTCCTGGTGTGCCACCAAACGTATGTAAAGCAGCGGTAAATAGCGCTAAAACTGCTGTGCTTAACAAGATGCGATTCATAGTACATGTTCCAGAGAGTGGTTTTATTAACGCCCTAATAACTTGTCTTTCATGTCTAATACTTTGCCAATATTGCTGCCCAATTTTGAAAGCTTCATCAAGCGCGCCGAATCCAATCGTTGAATTTCTGCTGTCCAAAGCGTGAGCATTTCAATTAATTCATGCATATCGCGCATACGTTGCTGGGCAAATTCTTCTTCTGAATTAGCTGGCGTTTCTAACAGTAAATTACGCAGAGTAGTGAGCGTGGGATCAATCTCGCGTTTGCGGCGTTGCTCCATTAAGGTTTTGGCGATATCCCATACATCACCCGGCGCGGAATAAAACTCGCGGCGTTCACCGGGTAGGTGTTGCAGCTTAATAAGCTCCCACGACAGCAATTCCTTAATGCCCATGCTTACGTTGGAGCGCGAAAAGCCGAGTGCCTCAGCAATATCGTCCGCACACAGCGGTTCTTTGTTTAGGACGATAAGTGCATACATTTGGCCTACCGTGCGATTAATGCCCCAGCGGCTACCC
Organism: uncultured Cellvibrionaceae bacterium; assembly: GCA_964653305.1. Classification (GTDB taxonomy): domain Bacteria; phylum Pseudomonadota; class Gammaproteobacteria; order Pseudomonadales; family Cellvibrionaceae; genus Cellvibrio. Next base: position 3,357 of record CAZZEV010000313.1, read on the forward strand.
ATTTCGCCAAAGTGCAGCACGCAGGATTGGATCATTGGAGTAAGGTTTTTGGTCATGTTTGACATTCCTGTAATTTCAGTATTTACTGAAATTACAGGAATGGTTGATTTGGGTCAAGATATTAATCGAAGTTTTATGTGGGTTGGTATTCAGGCGCTTTTGTCTTTACTCTAGGGATAGCTAAATTGAGGTGTCTACTATTC
>CAZZEV010000314.1:0-3539 GCA_964653305.1 uncultured Cellvibrionaceae bacterium
CACAACGATAACCTTGCCAACACACCCGCCTATTCCGATGGTTACTGGGTGATGTTTGATTACAACCGCGGTTACTCACCAGATTTAGAATCGTCGGGCGTGATGAGCATCGAACGCTTACCAAAATATTCTTACTACTTCTATCAAAGCCAACGCGATGCGAGCGAGAAATCTGAAAAATTTGCCAGCGGCCCTATGGTATTTATCGCCAGCGAATGGAGTGAAAAATCTGCTTTAAATGTACGCGTATTCAGTAATGCCGAACAAGTGGAATTATTTTTAAATGGTGAATCACTGGGCAAACAAAAGCCTGACGCCAATAAAAACACCACACATTTAAAACACCCACCCTTCACCTTTGCCGTAAAGGAATTTAAAGCGGGTGAATTAAAAGCCGTTGCCTATATTGCTGATAAAGCTGTTAGCGAACACAAGGTAGTCACCGCAGGCAAATCAACTCAAATTAAAGTGAGTGTGGATGCCAGCGGCATGCCACCGCAAGCTGGCGCAAAAGATTTAGTATTTGTGCGCGCTCAACTGCAAGATGCTGCAGGCAATATTACTCACGACAATGGCGTATCGATTAATTTCAACGTCAGCGGCTCTGCAAAATTGGTTAGCCCCGTAGAAATTAATTCTATTGATGGTATTGCCAGCGCATTGGTTGAAATTGGCGACAAAACGCAAGGTATTAAAATTAATGCAACCGCAAAAGATCTAACCGCAGGAGAGATCGCCCTGTAATTTCCGCAGTAAATTAAAATATCTAATAAGAAAGGGAGCCGAAGCTCCCTTTCTTATCTCTCAAACACACTCATTGAAACATCACTCTTTAATGCGATATTCCGCCGAGCGCGCATGGGCTTCTAAATATTCGCTGCGCGCTAATACTGAAGCGACTTTCGATAACTCCGATGCACCCGCCGCCGAACACATAATAATCGAGCTGCGTTTTTGGAAATCGTACACACCCAATGGCGATGAGAAACGCGCGGTACCTGAGGTTGGTAATACGTGGTTTGGGCCTGCGCAATAATCCCCCAAAGCTTCTGGCGTAAAGCGGCCCATAAAAATTGCACCTGCATGGCGAATTTTTGGCAAAAGCGATTCTGGGTCAGCAACCGATAATTCCAAATGCTCCGGCGCTATGCGGTTACTCACTGCAATGGCTTCATCAATATCTGCAACTTTAATTAATGCACCGCGATTTTTCAGTGAAGTCGCTGCAATTTCGTTGCGCGATAAAGTTGGCAATAAGCGCGCTATTGCCGCTTCAATCTTATCGAGATAATCCGCATCTGGGCACAACAAAATTGCTTGAGCTTGTTCATCGTGTTCGGCTTGGCTAAACAAATCCATGGCAATCCAATCGGGATCAGTCAAACCATCACAAATCACGAGAATTTCAGATGGGCCGGCAATCATGTCGATAGCGACTTGGCCAAATACAGCGCGTTTAGCCGTGGCGACATAAATGTTTCCCGGGCCAACAATTTTATCCACTTTCGCGATAGTTTCCGTACCGTAAGCAAGAGCGGCAACCGCTTGCGCACCGCCAATCGTTATTACGCGATCTACACCTGCAATTGCAGCAGCCGCTAACACCATTGGGCTTAATTCGCCATCCGGCGCAGGCACTACCATGGTCAACTCATCCACACCCGCGACTTTGGCAGGCACGGCATTCATTAATACCGATGACGGATAAGACGCCTTGCCGCCGGGAACATAAAGACCAACGCGTTCCATAGCGGTAATTTGTTGGCCGAGCACAGTGCCATCGGCTTCGGTATAACGCCATGAAGCTTGCAACTGGTGCTGGTGGTAACTGCGAATACGCTCGGCCGCAACTTCCAGCGCTTGGCGTTGCTCAGGGGTAATTTGCGCAAGCGACTCTTTGAGCTGAGCAGCTGTAATCACCAATTCACTCATGGTTTGCGCGCTGCGGCGATCAAACTTGTTGGTGAATTCCAAAACGGCTGTATCACCACGGGTTTTAACCTGATGAATAATATCGTCCACTACGCCTGCAACGCGGGTATCGCTAACGGATTCCCACGCTAATAAATCATCCAAACGCTGTTTAAAGTCGCTTTGGCTAGCATCTAAACGGGTGATAAGGGATTCAGACATGACTTTGCTCGTTCAATAGAATGTAGAGAATAATCAGGGATGGAAAAGAGAAATGCTCATTGCAATTCACAATGAGCAAGATAGCCACTAATCAGCCTTAACGGCTTTGGCGATATGATCGATGATGGTTTGAATCTGCACGTGTTTCATCTTCATGGAAGCTTTGTTCACGATCAAACGCGAGCTGATATCGGCGATAAATTCTCGCGGCTCCAAACCGTTGGCACGCAGCGTATTGCCGGTATCGACGATGTCGACGATAAGATCGGCGAGATCCATCAGCGGCGCCAACTCCATCGCGCCGTACAATTTAATGATGTCGGCCTGGCGACCTTGAGCGGCGTAATATTGCTTAGCGATATTCACATACTTGGTGGCCACACGAATGCGCCCAGCCGGTGTGGTCGCACCTTTTACGCCAGCCGTCATTAACTGGCAGCGGGCGATATTTAAATCCAGCGGCTCGTACAAACCATCGGCACCGTTTTCCATCAAAGTATCTTTGCCAGACACGCCCATATCTGCCGCACCAAATTGCACATAGGTGGGGACATCGGCACCGCGCAAGAGCAAAAAGCGAACGCCAGTTTGAGTAGTATCAAAAACCAGCTTGCGGCTTTTTTCCATATCTTCTAGCGGCTCAATACCTGCTGCGGCTAGCAATGGCAGAGTTTCTTCCAGAATGCGACCTTTGGTTAGGGCGATGGTTAGCGTTTGAGTCATATTAGCCTGCCTTTCATTAACTGCTTTTCACGCGACACACGCTGGCGCCAATGCTTTGGAATTTTGCTTCAATTGCCTCGTAACCACGGTCAATGTGGTAGATACGATCAATTAAGGTTTCACCATCTGCCACCAAACCCGCAATCACCAAGCTTGCAGATGCGCGCAAGTCAGACGCCATGACTGGCGCACCGCTCAAACGCTCGACACCTGTAACGGCCGCTGTATTGCCTTCAAGGGTGATGTGCGCGCCCATACGGTTCAGTTCGTTCACTTGCACCAAGCGGTTTTCAAAAATGGTTTCAGTGATATGGCTAACACCCTCGGCTACCGCGTTCATCGCCATAAATTGCGATTGCATATCAGTAGGGAACGCAGGGTAAGGTGCGGTTTTCAAGCTCACGGCTTTCGGGCGTTTGCCATGCATATCCAAGGTAATCCAATCGTCTCCGTGAGCAATATCAGCACCGGCTTCTTCGAGCTTAAAAATTACGGCTTCAAGAATATCAGCACGAGTCGCCGTTAATTTAATCTTGCCTCGGGTTGCTGCGGCAGCTACTAAATAAGTACCGGTTTCGATACGATCAGGCATAACGCGGTAAGTACAGCCGTGCAGCGACTCCACGCCGTGAATGGTTAAGGTTGAAGTACCTATGCCTTCAATTTTTGCGCCCATAGCAACC
>CAZZEV010000315.1:0-2198 GCA_964653305.1 uncultured Cellvibrionaceae bacterium
CTTTCTAATTCAAGTGTTTGTTTTTTGCGAAGGTAATCCAGTTCATCTCGCTCATCATCCAGTTCTGACTTTTTAATATAACCCGATTTGCCCATGGCCAGTTTTAGGTTGTGGGTACGCTCTTTGGTTTTGATTTGATAGTCCAATTCATTGAGAGCGCGTTTGTGTTCCAGCTCGGTACGCACCAGCGATAGTTCCAAGTTTTGCATATTGTTAATTTGCTCGCTCACTTGGGCTTCACGGCCAATGGCATCTAGCTTGAGGCTGGCGTTGGATACATCTACTAGCGGTTGCCCAGCGCTAACTTCTGCACCATCTTCTAGATGAATTTTCTCTACGCGCCCACCTTCAATTGCATCCAAATAAACGGTGCGCAACGGCATGACTTGGCCGCGCAAAGGCGTGAAGTCTTCAAATACACCCTGAGTCACTTTAGCGATTTGAATATTTTCGCCATTTACGCTGAGCGACTTACCGCCTTTGGGGGCGGCAATTGCCCAGAGTGCAATCAGCATGCATACCCCTAAGGCAATGCTTATAGGCTTTTGGAGCTGCTGCCAGCGGGTTTTGATAATCGGTTTATCCATGTTTTCTAATGCAGTCGTTTGTTATTGTGGTGATGGCTTCAGGCTCTTTATTAATAGGGCAATAGCTGTGCCACAGGAAAATATCAATAAATATCAGATGGTTATGGTTTTCAGTGGGTTTTTGCATTAAGCCGGTTGCCCGAATTCGTACACTTGTTGTGCGGAATCGGACGGAATACACTGCGTGCGTTCTTAAAGAAATTTTCAAGGATTTTGCTATGGCAAATATTGCCGGACACCTGTTGGTGGTGGATGACGACCAAGACATATTGCTTTCGGCACAGCTGCTATTAAAGCGCCAATTTAAGACGGTGAGCTGTTTGGCGAACCCCGCAGGGCTCCTCACTTTCTTGGCAGCGCATAGCGTTGATGTGGTTTTATTGGATATGAATTTCACCTTGGGCGATAACAGCGGCGATGATGGCTTTTATTGGCTGGCGCAAATACAACAGCAATTTCCACAGGTGGTTGTGGTGTTAATGACGGCCTATGCGGGTGTTGAATTAGCCGTGCGAGGCATTAAGGCGGGTGCTACGGATTTTGTGATTAAGCCGTGGAGTAATGAAAAATTAATTGCCACACTCAATGCCGCATTTGAGTTAGCGCAATCGCGTCAAAAGCTTTCTAGTCTCAGTGCTGAAAACTGCGCTTTGCGCGAAACTTTAAATACTAAACAAGATTGTTTTATTGGCGAATCATCCGTGATGCGTGAGTTGATGCAAAAAGCCATGCGCTGTGCACCTACCGATGCAAATGTATTAATTCTGGGTGAAAACGGTTCTGGTAAAGAGCTCTTGGCGCGAGAGATTCATGCGCAATCTGCTCGTGCAGATAAAGTGTTTATGGCGATTGATATGGGCGCAATTTCTGAATCTTTGTTTGAATCAGAATTATTCGGTCATAAGAAAGGCGCATTTACCGGCGCGCAAACTGCGCGTATGGGGCGCTTTGTCGCCGCAAATGGAGGGACTTTATTTCTCGATGAAATTGCAAATCTGCCGATGCATTTGCAAGTGAAATTATTGCGTGTGTTAGAGCAGCGGCAGGTAACGCCAGTGGGTGATGAAAAGCCGATTGCTTTGGATGTACGAATTATTGCTGCTACTAATGCGCCTTATAGTGATTTAAATACCGATACTTTATTTCGTCAGGATTTATTGTATCGCTTAAATACAGTTGAGCTAACCTTACCAGCCTTACGCGAGCGACGCGATGACATTCCGCTCTTGGTGGATTATTACTTAAACGTGTATGCGCAAAAATATCAGCGCAAAAAGCCTAGGCTATCGCGCGCAACTATGAATGCATTAGTGAGCTACGCATGGCCCGGCAATGTGCGTGCCTTGCGTCATGCATTGGAGCGAGCGGTGGTATTGTGTTCTGGTGATGAGTTGGGTGAAGAAGATTTTTCGCTGCCACACAATGCAACTAACAAAGAGTCTGCCGCACCGAATACTTTGCATTTAGAAACACTGGAAAAAAACGCGGTGATGGAAGCGCTAAAAAAACACGAAGGAAATATTTCTCAGGCCGCAAAAGATTTGGGCTTAACGCGCACTGCGTTATACAGAAGGATGGAAAAATATGAACTATAAATCCTTCAGTTTAAAT
>CAZZEV010000315.1:2298-3501 GCA_964653305.1 uncultured Cellvibrionaceae bacterium
TATTACACGTTGCTGCTTGAAAAAGTGCCCGTTGCTATTCTCATTGTGGATGGCAAAAAATTGAGTTTGGCTAATTCTGCAGCGCAAAAATTGTTTCAGCGAAATCACTTAGAATACACCGATTATCTCCATCAATTTGGTTCGCAGTTAGCACAAGATGTGCAACAAATTTTGCCGGGTGAACAGCGCACATCGCAGCTCTTGTTGAATAAAACGACTACCTCTTTGAGCTTGTCGGCAGCGAGTATTCAATTGTCGGATGGCGTTAGAAAAATTGTGAGCTTAAATCCCATTCAACGCGAGTTGGATAAACAAGAAATGACGGCGTGGCAAAATCTGGTGCAAGTGTTTACGCATGAAATCATGAACTCCATGACGCCAGTAGCCAGTTTGAGTAAAACAGCTGCGGATTTATTGGTAGGCGCAGATCTAAAATCTGATAGTGAACGCGGAGAAATCATTGCAGATGCGCACCAAGCTATTAATGTTGTGGCGCGTCGTGCAGATAATTTAATGAGCTTTGTGCAAGCTTACCGGCGCATTGCTAATCCACCCCAAATTCAATGTGCCAGGCTCGAGTTGCAGCCACTGTTGGCGGATATATGTCAGCTATTTCATGAGCAGCTAGACGCTAAAAATAGTCGTTTGAATTATCAGGTGGTGCCAGAGAATATAACCTTAAATGCTGATCCCATCCAGCTTGAGCAGGCGCTCATAAATCTGGTAAAAAATGCCTTAGAGTCCATAGAGTCTGGCAAAGAAGGTGAAATTATGGTGCAGGCTTATATAGGTGGTGGCGGCAATGTTTGTATCGACATTATTGATAATGGCTGCGGTATTGCGAGTGATAAGTTGGAGCAAATTTTCGTTCCATTTTATACCTCAAAACGCGAGGGTACAGGGGTAGGCTTATTTTTGGTTAAGCAAATTATGCAGGCACATGCCGGCTCTGTTTATGCGGCTCAAGCTGAACAGGGTGGTACGCTGGTTCGATTAATTTTTTAGTATTGGTTTTAAATATACTGCTTATAAAAAAGGCTCCGTCAACTAAGTTGACGGAGCCTTTTTTAAATCAGGTAATAATTACAATCTAAAGCTGTTCAATTCTTTTTGCAGCTCAGCGCTTTCTTGGCTGAGTTGGCTGCCGCTGGTGTTAACAATCTGTGCATTCGCAGACACTTTTTCAGAAAGCGCATGGATTGC
>CAZZEV010000316.1:0-3480 GCA_964653305.1 uncultured Cellvibrionaceae bacterium
ATTCGATAAATGAGTTAGCTCAGGCCACAATGCGGGCCAGCAAAACACGCACTCTACCTTAGCGGCAGAGCGCGAACCAGTAAAATTGCCAACAGATTCTCCTTTCTAATGCATGACCTGGCCTAACCACTGCCAAGCCAGCAACGATGGTTTAAGCTGAGGCCATCGTCATCCCGATTGATTGGAATCCACTATGATCAAATTCCTGCCTAACCGCTTTTCTCGCACAGCGCTTGTTGCGGGTTTAATCGCTGCACAGCCCGCACTTGCGATTGATTACGGCGTATTTGATGCCCGCGCGCTCGCCATGGGCGGCACGACATTGGCTGTGGGCAACACATCCCAAGCACAGTATTACAACCCCGCACTCTTGGCCTTTCACTCTGGCGATGAAGATAAAACCCGCGATGGCCGCACCTACTTCCCGACCCTGGTGGTGCAAGCGACCGATACCGTAGATGCAGCGGTGGATGCGGTAGATGAGGAGCTAGACACCAAACTCAGCAATACAATTACCGCCTATAACAGCCAACAAACTAGCGCCAATGCAGCGGGCGTAGCATCCAGCTCTGCGGACTTGCGCGACGTTTTGGATAAAATTGCCAACAAAGATGTCGCCATCAATAGCTTTTTTGGGTTATCCGTTAGCGAGCCAAGCGAACGCGAAGGCGGTGCATTTTATCTTGGCGCACGGGTGATTGGTGCGGGGACATCTAGCGTTACCGAAACTGACTTGAATCTATTAGACGATTACATTGCCGCTGCCGAAGCCCTAGCCGCAGGCGCCACACCGCAAGCGGTAGCCGCGCAATATCCTCATTTGGCAAATGCCAACGGCACCTTGAGAGACCTCACCCCAACACTATCTTCATCGGCGGATGTTAGCGCCTTGGCGATTAGCGAATGGGGCATGGCTGCAGCCAAAGAAATTAGCGTTTGGGGTCAAGCGGTCTCCTTTGGGATAACGCCAAAACTGATGCGAGTGGATGCCTATCGCGATCAAGCCAACTTTAATAATGTCCGCTCAAACACAGTTGACGCACAACTCGACGAATTCGAAAATACCAAGAGCACCCATATTACTTTCAATGCCGATTTTGGGATTGCGGCCATTATCGCCAAGCATTACCGCGTGGGTATAGCAATCAAAGACACTTTCGCCAAAGACTTTACCACCCATCAAGCAGATGACCCTGTAACCGGCCTAGCCCGCCCAGATTTAGTTGTGAAATTGCACCCTCGCTCACGCATGGGCGTGGGGTATGTCAATGAACGTTTGAGCATTGGCTTAGATTACGATCTTCAAGAATCAACACCTATGGCCAACGAAGCCCCCAGCCAAGATTTAAGCTTGGGTGCCGAGTACCGTGTATTCGATGGTCTTGCCCTGCGTTTAGGCTACCGTCAAGATCAAACCGGCCTACGCGAAAATGCCAGCTCCGCCGGACTTGGCTATCGCTGGCATCGCTTTGTGATGGATATTGCTTACTCAGAAAGTGCGGATATGAAAGCTGGGGGATTGCAGTTGGGGTGGGCGTTTTAGTCGGTCAAAACCTTAGGCGCGGAGGATATATAAACAGGGACTTCAACTGAAACAACACTTCCATTTGAACCAGAATTGATGAACAACTCACAACCACTATTATCAGCGCGATAGCGCATATTTTTTAAGCCTCTACAGCTTGCAATGGCGGCTTCATCAAAGCCAATGCCATTATCCGCAATAGTTATGCTAATTTTTTCCTCACCCTGCAAACTTAAAACCTTAGCGGTCACTGTTATGGTGGTACACCGCGAATGTTTTAGCGCATTGGTAATAGCCTCTTGAACAATACGCAGAATACTCAAGGATTTACTGGCATCCAAGCCTTCAACATCTGGCAAATCATCAATATGCCATTCGATATTAACGCCTGTTTTATCTAATCGCTTATGGAGTTTTTGCCGCAACGAACCTAATAAAACAGTTAAATCTTTTTCATTAGACTCTAAAGAAAGAATAATATTTTCAAGATCAACCAAACAGTCTTTTAACATGTCGGATATATGAGAGATAGGTTGGTCATTTTCAGCGGCGCGTAATGTGCTAATTAATATTCCGCCAATGCCATCATGAATATCGCGCATAAATCTATCCCGCTCGGAAGCGATGGCAATGACTTTCTCTTGGCTGACAATTTGCGTTTGTTGTTGGTTAAGCCGTAGTTCTTGCTCTGCAAGTTTTTCGGTGATTGTTTTGTTGTGCTGAAGGGTTAGCTTGTAGGTGTTTATGTAGGAGCGCTGCAAAGTAAGCACAAAGCTAAACATAAAAGGAATGGACACAAAACTAGAAATGAAAAATCTATCAGGTGCGACATTACTGGTCATATAGGTCAGATCATGCATGAAGCCTAAAATCGCAATCCAGAGAGAAGCACTAAGCAAACGAAGCATAGAATTTTTTTCGACCACAGAACGATAGAAAAGCAACCCACCAATACCTGCGATTAAAATCATATTTATATAGTGCTGCAAAATTAAAGCACTCGCATTCCATTTCCAAGCAGGTAATGTAATGACACTCAACAATATTGCTGTTGAGTAAGCGATAAACTTTACGCTGGGATATTGCTTCTGACTGAGCCCTAAAATGTACATAGTCGATAATACAAGAAACCAACTAGTAGCAGAATCTACAATAGATCCATACCATAGCGAGTATGTGTCATTATCTTGAATGTCGTAAATATATTGTAGGTTGCAAACAAAATAGGCAACGCTAGTAGAAAAGAACAACCAATTGGTTTTTTTATCTATACCAGAAGAGTAAAGATGCAAAGACATAAAGCCTAAAATGAGTAAGACAAAACTACACCACCAAGGAAACGAAATAGAAACCAAATAACGCATTTCACTCCATTTTTTTAGCTTCCCTACATCACCAATATAGATACTTCCCACAGCATAACCCAATGCATTTTTATACGGCACCGCAATTTTAATATTTAATTTGCCGCCATTGTTAAGCAAGGTGTAAGGGATTTGAAAATACAGTGGGTGATTCCACTGCATGCGCCAGTTGTGGCGATTATCAAACACTAATTTATCATTAATATAAATGGCATATGAACCTGCCTTGATCCGTGTGCCATAAAGCGCAACACCCTGTGACGCATCAAAGCCTGGCGAAAATTTATAATCAAAACTTAACCAAACCCGAGACATAGGCGCGTCAGGCGCTATCTCTACATAGCTAGGCAACTCTTGCATGATAGGTAATTCAGTCGCCTGCCACTGCACATTATCAAAACTAGGAATTTGAGACGCCAACTTAGCAAAAGAAGCGTTACCGTATTCTGTTGTCGCTATGGGCTCAAACCACACCATAGGTTTAACTTTTTCAACAATGGCCGGAGCACCTGGCTTAAACACGAGATAAGCCAATGCCAACATAAAGAATAAAAAAATGCCCACAAAGATAAACGTAACCACTTTTTCTAC
>CAZZEV010000317.1:0-3470 GCA_964653305.1 uncultured Cellvibrionaceae bacterium
TGTTAATTGCGCAGTACAGCGGCGCGAAAGATTTTGCCAGTTGCCAGCGAATGTTCGCGGTCACCTTGGTGGTCGGCATTTCTATTATTGTTCCCATTATGTTCGTGTGCGGTTTTGCGGCCCCGGTTTGGATTCACTGGATTAATCCTGACCCGCAGGTTGCGAATCTCGCTGCGCAATTTTTGGTGATCACTGCCCCGGTTTTATTGCTTACACAAATCATTGTGATTATCGAAGCATCGCTGCGGGCGCTTGGGCAAACCACTATGCCACTCTTTGCTGGGATAATTGCTGCGGTCATTAATGTTGTATTGAACTACGCATTAATTACCGGTAACTGGGGTTTCCCTGCATTGGGTGTGGCCGGTGCTGCGTGGGCAACATTGATTGCGCGCTGCGTGCAACTCGTGTTTATGTTGGCTTATGTTTACGGCACTAAGCATGGGTTTGCATTAAAGCTAAAACAGTTAGCGCAGGGAATTGATCCTGTACAAATTAAACGCTACTTGGCATTCGCACTGCCCTTGGTTGCCAACTACGGCATATGGGCGGTGGGCAATGCGACTTACCATGTGGTGACAGGTTACGCCGGAACCGATGCACTTGCTGTTATGGGTATGGCGGTACCCGTTGAAAGCACGTTCTTTGCGTTATTTGTGGGTTTAGCGAATGCTGCAGCTGTTTTAATTGGCCGCGCTCTGGGCGGCGACAATACGGATGAAGCGTGGCGTTTGCAGGCGTTTTTTACTCGTTTAACCCTTGGGCTTTTAATTGTGATGACGGTGGGCTTATGGTTTGCTCGGCCTTGGGTGTTGGAAATTTTTAAGCCTTTGGCTGAAAACACCGCACAATTACTCATGCAAACCTTAGCTATTTTTTGCGGATTGGTGTGGTTAAAAGTATTTAACTTGCTGCGCATTGTTGGCGTGCTACGCGCAGGTGGCGACAACAAATTTTGCCTCATTACGGATACGGTGGTTATGTGGGGTGTGGGCTTGCCGCTCTACGCCATGGCGGTATTTGTGGGTGGCTGGCCGTTTACCTTTTTATACGCGCTCATGTTTTTAGAAGATGCGTTAAAGTTTTTACCGGTGTATTTCCGCATCAAACAAAGAAAGTGGATGAAAAACTTAACTCACGCGCATTGATTTACGTAAGTTCTTCGGGCAATTCTAATAAACACCAGTCACACCAAAAATGTTCAATCGCGCTCGCCGGTAGTGGGCGCGACCATAAATAACCCTGCGCCATTTTGCAGCCCAGTTCGCGCAACATGGTCGCGGCCGATTCGGTTTCTACACCTTCGGCAATGGTTTCTATTCCCAGGCTTGTTGCCAATTGAATAATGGCTTTTACAATCAGCGCATCTTCTGGGTTTTGTTCCATGCGGCGTACAAAAGATTGGTCAATCTTCAAATATTCCACTTCGAATTTTTTCAAGTAACCAAGGTTGGAATATCCCGTTCCAAAATCATCAATCGAGAGATGCAAACCCATACTGCGTAAATTGGAGAGCGTGCCGGCAAGACGCTCGGTGTCATCAATCAACAGCGATTCGGTTAATTCCATTTCTAACATGTGCGCAGGGAATTGGCTTTTCTCTAGCGCATTCAGCACCACGCTATCAATATTCCCGCGTTTAAATTGAATGGACGACACATTGACCGCGATTGAAAAATTCTTGAAGCCTTTGTCTAGCCAACGCCGACCTTGTTGGCAGGCTTCATTGATGATCCACTCCCCCAGCTGAACAATCACACCAGAAGACTCTGCCAATGAAATAAAGGTTTCAGGTGAAATAAAACCATATTGTGGGTGCTGCCAACGAATTAAGGCTTCAAAACCAATGAGCGAGTGATCATGCAAATTAATTTTGGGTTGGTAATAGAGCACGAACTGCTTTTCAGTGAGCGCCTTGCGCATGCTGGTTGCTAAATTCAAATGCTCAAACATGTGATGACTGTTAGAGACATCAAAAAATTTAAAGCTGTTTCGCCCAGAATCTTTGGATTGATACATTGCGATATCGGCTTTTTTAATCAGTGTGTCTAAATCCTTGCCATCCCGCGGAGCCATGGCAATTGAGTTCGATATTTTTAACGTGAAAGGTTTGCGAAATGCTGTGCAAAATGACCATCGCAATCGCAGAGGCGTCTTCTGCACTGTGAATATTTTGCAGAATCATAATAAATTCATCACCACCGTATCGGCATACCGTGTGTTGATGATTGGCTATCTGCGTTAAGCGCTGTGATACCTCAATTAAAATGGCGTCACCGGCTTGATGGCCAAGCGAGTCGTTGATGGGTTTTAAATTATCCAAATCTATAAAAATAACCGCCAAGGGCTGATTGTTTGCCTGAGCCAGCGTAAAGGTTTCTTGAAATCTAAAGCGTGCCATATTGCGGTTGGGCAGTGCGGTAAGTTGATCGTGCATTGCCATGTGTTCAATTTTTAATTTGGCATCGTGGATTAAGGTGTTTTCGTTCGCGATTTCATCGAGCGCAGTGCGGTAATCATTGGCCATTAACCAGACGCTAAAGCCAATAACACCGAGGACTAAAATGACAATGGTGCCGCTAAAAATATTGATGGGTTCAATAACGTTTACGTGCCAACCGCTGGTGTTCCCATAAATCAGTAGCACACACATTGTGATCACTAGCACCATCAAACTTGCCAACAGACGCTTGTTCCCGAGCATGGCTGCAAAAATTAAAATGCCGCAATAACCTATCATCGCGCTATCGCGAATGCCGCTACCGATCCACGCGAGATAAGACAGCATGACCGTCAGCGCGATCAATAGGATGCTGGACGCTAAAGGAATCTTCTTCTTATAAATTGCCCAATCGACAGAAAATAGAAATGCAGTGGTGATCAAGAGAATGGCGCATTCGGTTTTTTTATTGATAAAAAACGTGGCTATAGCAACCAACACAAGCGCTCCTTGTGTGGCGCGCAAGACTTGGATCAGGCGTTTGCTAATGTTGCGTTTTACGGAGCCTAGTATGACCTCGGCATCAGTGGGCGATGGCGAACTGTCTGACACGAAATGCTCCTCAATTGCCCCTGTTGTCTGTTTAATTGGATGGGGCAGGGTGAAATGCCGATACTTGTTTATGATGTTATCTAGTTATAGTTCAAATTGGCGCTCCCGTCGTTGTTTGGATGTAGGAAAATAATAATATTTAATGATTTATAGGCTTGTGTGCAAGAGTCGGCTTGTGTGACCATTACCGTTTAATACCAATAGTTCAAGGGGGCATTTATGTTGAACACAACTCGAGCTGCGGGGCTTCTCGCCGTCATTTTCTTGGGGGCGCTTGGCACTAGTGCCTTCGCTGCGGAGCAATTGCCCTATCAAAATTCGAATCTTCCCTTTGATGAGCGCGCCAAAGATTTGGTGGCGCGCATGACGCTGGAAGAAAAAGTATCGCAAATGCTGAATGAAGCACCGGCGATTCCGC
>CAZZEV010000318.1:0-3445 GCA_964653305.1 uncultured Cellvibrionaceae bacterium
CAGGTGGGCAGCGCCAAAGTGTCACCATCGCACGTGCTTTGTTAAATGATCCTGCCATATTATTATTTGATGAACCAACGGGTTCTATGGATCATTCCAGCGAAGAAGATTTTAAACGCAATATCGCCGAGTATACCCAAGGCAAAACTTTATTGGTTATTACGCATCGAACCTCTCTGCTTGAGCTGGTGAATAGAATTATTGTGATCGATGCCGGCAAAATTGTTGCCGACGGCGCGAAAGAGCAAGGTGTGGAAGCCTTGCGCCAAGGTCGTATTGGGGGGGCTTCCTAATGGATATTCAAAAAGCCGATCCAAAAGCGTCAGGGTCTGAATTTTATTTTAAAAAAATAGGCCAGTGGCTCGATAAAATAGGCATTCCTGCCAGTATTTATATCGACAAAATTTACCAGCGTTGGCTCACGCCCATTAATGAACAGTCACACGATTGGTTGGATGATGCAGATTGGGCGCGCGTGCAGCAAGAGCCGCTTCGTGCGCGTTTATTATTGAACGCGATTGCGATTATCTTTTTAATCTTATTGCTTTGGGCTGCTTTCGCCAAAGTGGATGAAGTGGCGCGCGGTGAAGGTAAAGTAATTCCATCGCAACAATTACAAGTCATTCAATCGTTTGATGGTGGAGTGGTTGAAGAAATTTTGGTGCGCGAAGGGGATGTGGTTAAAAAGGGTGATTTGCTCTTAAGAATTGACCCCACTCGTTTTGTGTCTAGCTTTCGAGAAAACAATGCGTCCTTAGTTTCACTGCAAGCACGTGCCGCTCGTTTAAAAGCGCTCACCAGTAACGAGCCTTTTGTGATGTCGGAAGATTTAATAAAAACATCGCCGGATATTGCTGCACACGAAACCTCGCAATACGAAGCCAATCGTCGCGAATTGGATGAGCAACTCAGTATTTCACGTAGCCAATTGGAACAGCGCCAGCGCGAGTTGCAAGAAGTGCGCGCAAAATTATCTCAGGTGACGCGCGCGCTGGATCTAGCGAATCAAGAATTAACCGTCACCATGCCGCTACTGAAAAGTGGTGCTGTTTCTGAAGTGGAGATTTTGAAGCTGCAAGGTGAAGTTTCCAATGCGACGGGGGCGCGACAACAAGCCTTGGCGCAAGAGCAGCGCTTGCAGGCGGCGGTAGAAGAATCTGAAGGTAAGGTGCGTGAAGTTGAATTGGCTCAAGTGAATAAATGGCGCGCAGAATTATCTGAAACCTTACAAAAATTGTCGGCACTCAGTGAAACCGGAACGGGGCTTGCGGACAAAATAAAATACGCTGAAATTCGTGCGCCTGTACACGGTACTGTGCAGCGGTTGTATACCAATACCATGGGCGGTGTTGTGCAGCCAGGCGATGAGGTGATTGAAATAATTCCGTTAGATGATCAGTTGTTAATCGAAGCCAAGGTCGCGCCGAAAGATATTGCATTTTTGCATCCTGGTGAAAAAGCGATCGTCAAATTTACTGCCTATGATTTTGCAATTTATGGTGGATTAACAGGTACCCTAGAGCATATTAGTGCTGACACGATGAAAGACGAAAAAGATAATGTTTTTTATTTGGTGCGAGTGCGAACTGATCGCGCAGGTTTTGATGCATCATTGCCGATTATGCCTGGTATGACTGCGCAGGTAGATATCTTGACCGGCAAGAAAACTGTTCTATCTTATTTATTGAAGCCTGTACTTCGGGCGAAACAAAATGCCTTAACCGAGCGATAATGCAGTCACTATTTATATCTCCACCCGATATTCAATCACCACGCTGGCGCCAAGCTTTTCCTTTGGCGAAAACGCTGAGTGCAGAAAACGCATTACCTGCCGATTTACACGATTGCCTTATTTGGGTCGTTCTGAGTGACGCATTCAGTTTTGCTCATATCGCCAAGTGGGTAGCCGCCGGTGCGCGTGTCATTGCGTTAACTGCAGTCGAAGACCCACGCCAAGCTAAACAGGCGTTGGAAGTTGGCGCTAATGGCTATTTACACTATTTAGCTGCAGTACCGGTATTGCAGCAAGTGGGGCAGGTGGTCGAAGTCGGTGGGTTATGGTTAGGTGTCGATTTAATGCGTCAGCTCGTATTTGCCACCGCCAATATCCTCAACTCTGCTCCCTTGGAGCCTATCCCGCAAAAAAATCATTTGGATTTGTTGAGCGCACGCGAACAAGACGTGGCCAAAGGTGTTGCCGCCGGTAAGTCCAACAAAGAAGTCGCCAAAGAGCTCGATATTACCGAGCGCACCGTCAAAGCCCATTTAAGCGCGGTGTTTGAAAAACTACAGGTTCGCGACCGCTTACATTTGGTGTTGGTGCTTTCCGGTCATTAATAACTCCGCCCTAGGGCATCAATAACCACTTTGATCACTTTTTCGTTTTAGCATGCGATTTTGATCTAGTTAAGCAATCCGTATTGTCCTTCAGTCCAATAGCACTTTGGACGCCATCCGCTAGACTCCTGAAATATCCCTTTTTCTATCTCTCATTTGTCGTTAATTCTTGTTTGGAGTTTTGTTATGGCTAATTCTGTTGCGACTGTTGCCTCTCTTGAAGGTCAAGCTTGGGCCAAAAGTGCAGACGGTACCCTGCGTCCACTTAAGGTTGGCGATACAGTAACCGCCGAAGAAGTTGTCATAACCGCAACAGGTGCGCGTATAGAGTTGGATTTTGGCGACGGTAAGCCAGTAGCAATTGCGGGCGGCCAAGAAGTATTAATGGATCGCAATCTTTGGACAGAGCTAGCCGCAGATAAGCAAGATGCTGCAGTTGATAATGCGTCCGTTGAGCAAGCCTTGACAGTGCTAAATGATGGTGGAGATTTAACGACTGCACTGGAAGAAACTGCAGCCGGCCTAGAGGGGGGAGGTACTAGTGAGGGGCACAGTTTTGTTGAGTTGACGCGAGTTGTTGAAAATACAGACCCTAATGCGTTTAATTTTGGTGCTAATAATGGCGGCGCAGGAGCGACGCCAAATATTGAATCCTCCGATCAAATCAACCATGCACCGCAAGTTGACCCGCAAAGTTTCACTGGCGATGAAGATACCCTTATTACTGGTCAAGTCATCGCTACCGATGTTGAAAATGATGCTCTGACCTATAGTTTAGTTGGGCAGCCCACTAATGGCTCCATTACGCTTGACCCTGCAACAGGCAGCTTTGTTTACACACCCAATGCCAACTACAACGGTCCAGACAGCTTCATTGTTACCGTTACCGACGATCACGGTAATAGCACCACAACCACAATGGGTTTAACGGTCACCTCTGTTAATGATGCTCCTGTTTCTGGTGACCAAAACGTAACAACACTAGAAGACACTCCGGTAGCAGGGCAGGTAGTCGCCACCGATGTTGAAGGCGATACGCTCAGCTACACCATCAGCACAACTGCTACCAGCGGCACAGTAACGCTTAACCCTGCAACGGGAGCCTTCG
>CAZZEV010000319.1:0-1944 GCA_964653305.1 uncultured Cellvibrionaceae bacterium
AATTTGAGCGCTTCTTGCGTAAGCGCAGCGAGATTTTCCATCTGCTATTCCAATTGAATTTGTTAACTACAATTTGGCGCAATAAAATTAATTTGTACTTCGCCTGATAGACGCCGCTCCTGCGCGTCCTGCGCCCGCGGCATACCGTACATCCTGTACATAAAAAAAGGGAAGGAACCGAAGCTCCTCCCCTTTCATCGCGTTCACAGCGGTGTTAATTGCTTAACACCTGAAGTCGTTGGACGATTAAGCAGCCAGAGCTGATTTAGCCTTCGCAACAACAGCAGCAAATGCTGCCTTATCATATACAGCCAAATCGGCCAGAACACGACGATCCAATACGATGTTGGCTTTTTTCAGGCCAGCAATCAATTGGCTGTAAGTCATGCCTTCAGCACGAGACTGAGCATTGATACGAGTAATCCACAAAGCGCGGAAGTTACGCTTCTTAACGCGACGGTCGCGGTAAGCGTATTGACCAGCTTTGATAACAGCCTGTTTGGCAACACGGAATGTACGCGAACGTGCACCGTAATAACCTTTAGCTGCTTTTAATACTTTCTTGTGACGACGACGCGCCTCTACACCACGTTTTACACGAGCCATTTTCTAAACCTCTTAATGATTACTGTTGAGCCAGATTAAATGGCACGGAACATACGCTTAACACGTGGTACATCAGTCGCATCAACGATGCTAGTACCGCGCAATTGGCGCTTACGTTTAGTAGTCATTTTGGTCAAGATGTGACTCTTGTTGGCGTGTTTGAACTTGTAGCCTGCGCCAGTTTTTTTGAAGCGTTTTGCAGCTCCGCTATGTACTTTAGCTTTGGTTGCCATGGGGTAAAACTCCACACATATAAATAAACGAATTAAATAATCAAGGCAGCTAAAAGCCCGACTATTTTCTCTTTTTAGGAGCGATCACCATAGTCAATTGCTTACCTTCCATCTTGGCAGCTTGCTCTACGGTGCCCAACTCGAGTAGGTCTTTCTCGATGCGTTGCATCATTTCCATTCCCAACTCTTGGTGGGCGAGTTCGCGGCCGCGGAACTTTAGGGTTACCTTGGCTTTGTCTCCGCTCTCAAGGAAACGTATCAGGGCTTTTAATTTCACCTGATAGTCACCGTCTTCCGTCCCTGGTCTAAATTTCATTTCTTTAATTTGCTGTTGCTTTTGTTTCTTTTTAGCAGCAGCTTTGGTCTTCTTGATCTCAAACAGATGTTTGCCGTAATCCATAATCTTACAGACTATAGGATCGCTATCAGCAACGATCTCCACTAAATCTAAGGTGGCGGCTTGTGCCTGAGCAAGTGCATCACTCAATGCGACAATAACGACTAGTTCGCCTTAGGCATTAATTAATCGAACTTGTTTAGCTTCGATCTGATCGTTGATCCGCGCTTTCTTGGAATTTCCTTTCGCGGCTGGGGCGTTATCTCGTTTGATAGTTGTATCTCCAATTCATTAATAGGAACAAATCTTACTCACTTGGCTTACGAGTTTGAGGTTTCTTCAGTTGAAAAAACTCTGCCTCGACGCGCGATATCGGCGGTCAAGTGCTCGATGAAGGCTTCCAGATTCATTACACCCAAGTCTTTTCCGTCTCTTGTACGAACTGCAACAGAGTTGTTTTCAACCTCTTTGTCGCCAACGACGAGCAGGTAGGGAACCCGCTGAATTGTGTGCTCGCGGATTTTAAAGCCGATCTTCTCATTTCTCAAGTCCGAAATGGCTCGGAAGCCCTTATCACGCAAGGTTTTTTCCACTTTTTTCACGAAATCGGCCTGATTGTCGGTGATATTGGCAATTACAGCCTGCACAGGCGACAACCAGACGGGGAATGAACCCTCGTAATGCTCGATCAAAATCCCGAGGAAACGCTCGAAAGAGCCAAGGATTGCGCGATGGAGCATGACCGGACGCTTGCGTGCATTGTCTTCT
>CAZZEV010000319.1:1954-3422 GCA_964653305.1 uncultured Cellvibrionaceae bacterium
TCTGCCACATATTCTGCATCCAGACGCTCAGGCAACACATAATCCAGTTGGATAGTACCGCACTGCCACGAACGGCCAAGAGCATCTTTGATTTGGTATTCGATTTTTGGGCCGTAGAAAGCGCCCTCACCGGGCAACTCTTCCCATTCCAGGCCGGCGGCACGCAATGCTTCGCGCAAACCGTTTTCGGCTTTTTCCCAAGTTTCCAAGGAGCCAGCGTATTTCTCTGGGCGGAGAGAAAGTTTCACAGCGATGTCGGTGAACCCAAAGTCGTCATACACGGATTTGAGCATTTGGTTAAAAGCAGAAACTTCGCTCACCACCATGTCATCGGTACAGAAAATATGGGCATCGTCTTGTACAAAACCGCGTACACGCATAATGCCGTGAAGCGCACCGGACGCTTCATTGCGATGGCAAGAACCGAACTCAGCCAAACGTAACGGCAAGTCTTTGTGTGAACGCAAGCCGTGGTTGAAAATTTGAATATGGCCGGGGCAGTTCATGGGCTTAACCGCAAAATCACGCTTTTCGGACTCTGTAGTAAACATGTTGTCGCGATAGTTTTCCCAGTGGCCGGATTTCTCCCACAGAGTGCGATCCATGATTAACGGAGTTCTAACTTCGTCATAACCCCAATCATTTTGTTTGGCGCGCATGTATTGCTCAATTTGCTGCCACAGAGTCCAGCCCTTGGGATGCCAGAACACCATTCCCGGCGCTTCATCTTGCAGGTGGAACAAATCAAACTTCTTGGCGAGCTTACGATGGTCACGCTTGGCCGCTTCTTCTAGCAAATTCAAATAAGTCGCTAATTGCTTTTTATCAGCAAATGCGGTGCCGTAAATACGTTGTAACTGCTTGTTGTTGGAATCACCGCGCCAATACGCGCCTGAAACACGCATCAACTTGAAGTTCAAACAGAAACGCATATTGGGCACGTGCGGGCCACGGCACATGTCGACATATTCTTCGTGGTGATAAAGACCCGGCGTTGCATCTTTAGGCACGTCGCGATCCAAAATCTCTAACTTGTAAGTCTCTCCACGCGCGGTGAAAACGTCGTAGGCGTCTTGCCACGAGACTTTCTTTTTCACAACGTCGTATTCGGTTTTAGCCAATTCGAGCATGCGCGCCTCAAGCGCCGCTACGTCTTCGTCAGTTAGCTTTTGCTCAAGGTCGATATCGTAATAAAAGCCGTTATCAATGGTTGGGCCAATGGCCATTTTCACATTGGGGTACAGCTGTTTGATCGCATGACCGAGCAAGTGCGCACAGGAATGGCGGATAATTTCCAGGCCGTCTTCATCTTTTGGTGTGAAGATCACCAAGTTGGCATCTTCAGCAATCAGATCATGAGCATCAACGCGCTGACCTGTTTGATCGCCATTTAAAAAGACGCGACCGCCCAAGGTTACCTTGGCCAAACCAGGGCCAATATCAGCAGCAACTTGGTATACGGACACGG
>CAZZEV010000320.1:0-3420 GCA_964653305.1 uncultured Cellvibrionaceae bacterium
CCAAGCCAATAACAGTTTCCCATTGCATATCTTTTTCTCCTCTTATTCAATGCCAGGTGCAGTTTGTTGGTGGAAGTTGGTGACTTGTTGGAATTGATGCGCCGCATTTAATAATTGTGCTTCGGCAAAGAAGTTGCCGATCAATTGCAAACCAACAGGTTTGTTTTCCACAAAACCACAGGGGATTGATAAGCCAGGTAAACCAGCCAAGTTGGTGGCGATGGTGTAAATATCTTCCAGATACATGGCAACTGGATCTTTCGATTTTGAGCCGAATTGGAACGCGGGTGATGGAGAGGTCGGTCCAAGAATCACATCAACACTTTCAAACGCATCAACGAAATCTTGCTTGATCAAGCGACGCACTTTTTGCGCTTTGCTGTAATAGGCATCGTAATAACCGGCTGACAATGCGTAAGCGCCAACGAGAATACGGCGCTTCACTTCATCACCAAAACCTTCACTGCGCGAGCGCATATAAAGGTCATTTAAATCTTTTGGATTTTCGCAGCGATGGCCGTAACGCACGCCGTCCATACGCGACAAGTTTGCGGAACATTCTGCTGGTGCAATCACGTAATACGCAGGAACTGATAAATTGGTGTGCGGCAAGCTGATGCTGTGAATAGTTGCGCCCAAGCTTTCGTACACTTTAATCGCGGCTTCAACGTGTGCAGCCGTTTCAGGATTCAAACCTTCACCGAAATATTCTTTAGGTACGCCGATGCGCAAACCTTTAAGCGAATCGTTCAAGGTTGCGGTGTAGTCCGGAACATCGCGTTCAACACTGGTGGAATCTTTGGTGTCGTAGCTCGCCATATCGTTCAGCAAAATCGCCGCGTCTTCTGCGGTGCGTGACAAAATACCGGCTTGATCCAAGCTCGACGCGAACGCAATCATCCCCCAGCGCGATACTCGACCATAGGTGGGTTTGATGCCGGTTAAACCGCAGTGTGCCGCAGGTTGACGAATAGAGCCGCCAGTGTCTGACGCTGTTGCTGCGGGTGCTAAATGTGCAGCGACTGCCGCTGCTGAGCCGCCAGATGAACCACCAGGAACACAGTCAGTCGCCCAAGGGTTTTTTACGGGGCCGTAATAACTTGTTTCGTTGGATGACCCCATGGCGAACTCGTCCATGTTGGTTTTGCCCAACATAACTACGCCAGAGTCTAAATAGTTATCCACGATGGTCGCGTTATAGGGTGCGATGAAGTTGTCTAACATTTTTGATGCACAGGAAGTGCGAACGCCGATAGTGCAGAAAATATCTTTATGGGCAATAGGTACACCGCACAGTGCGGGTGCATTTCCTGCCGCTAAACGCTTATCAGCAACCGCAGCTTGCGAGAGTGCGAGTGCTGGCGTTGTGGTGATATAGGAGTTGTAAACTTTATCGAGGCGCGCAATGCGGTCGAGATAATGCTGAGTGACTTCAACGCTGGAAAAGTCTTTGTTACGTAGACCTTTTACAAGCTCGGCAATGGTTAACTGATGCATTCAAAAATTCCTGAAAATTCTTAATTTTTTTGATTTACGTGCCCCCTTTTAAAAAGGGGGTGTAGGGGGATTTAAACGGTTTAAAAATCCCTCCCAGTCTCCCTTTTTCAAAGGGAGGAGCCAGTTAGCATTTACTCAATAACCTGGGGCACCAAATACAAACCGTCTTGCACAGCGGGTGCAATTGACTGGAATAGCTCGCGCTGGTTTGGTTCGGTCACTACATCTGCACGTAGGCGTTGTACGGCATCTAAGGGGTGCGCCATCGGCAATACGCCATCGGTATTTACGGCTTGCAGCTGGTCAACTAACGCCAATACAGTAGAAATGCGGTTTGCCACTTCATCGGCGGCGTCATCAGAGATGGCGATGCGCGCGAGAACGGCGAGTTTTGCGATATCAGAACGATCTACAGCCATAACTGGCACTCCAAATAAACAAAATCTGTAACTGCGCGAGCGAGCTTCAAAGGCTGGGTTTTGAGTGAAAAACACAACGAAAACAGGGCGCTGTTAAATGGGCGCCCAAGTTACCATATTTGGTGAAAGGTTGAAAAACTAGTTTGCGGGAAAATGAGACAGGTAGGGGCGTTTGGGGTGGCAGGAGTAGGGGACGACCGATTCCCCACCCTTTATAGTCTATTGACGTATTTCCATCATTTCATGCTCAACGTATTTGAGTCGCTCTTCCATAATCGCGGTACGTTGATACTGACCTTTAGAGAGTTTTAGAGCGTTGCGCAGGTGAATTTGCGCCTTATCGTAGATGCCGTTGGCAATAAAATACTCGGCACGCGCCTCGTGCACACCCAAAATATCGCCGTTTAGACCGTTCACTTCTGCCAATAGATACCACAGGTAGTCGTCGTTTTTGCGTTTGCGTGAATAGCGCTCCAGCAATTCGGCGCTCTGCTTATAAAGCCCCGCCTTCATACTTGCTTCGGCATAGCGGATATTGAGTGGGTAGTTTTCTGGGTAGAGTTTTAATTGGGTTTCTAAAAGCTCCAATGCCGGTTTAAAGCGTTCAGCGGCAATATCAATATCAGCACTCATAATCAGATAAGTAATGCGCGTTGGGTCTTTATCTAAGAGTGGCTTCAGGGTTGTGCGTGCGGCGTCAAATTGGCCTGCAGCCGAGTAGGCCATCGCTAACCCATAACGGCTGGCATCGGGAGAAAGATTGTCGCCGTCGAGTTCATTTTTAAAGCGTTTGATTGCGGTCTGAGGCGTATCTTCTAATTCGAAGCGGATGCGCGAACGCATTAATTGGAATTCGATATTGTCAGGATAAGCTTGTTTGGGGTGAGCCATGGCGCGGTTGCGGGCATCGGCTACGCGGCGCTCGGTCACGGGGTGTGTCAGTAAGTATTCGGGCGGGCGGCGGGTGGAGCGACTGGAGTGCAGCATTTCTTCAAACATTTCGGATGCCGCATAGGGGTCAAGCTTGGCTTGCAACATGGTCTGCATGCCGATGCGATCCGCTTCTTGTTCGTTCTCTCTGCTAAAGCGCAGGCTGGCGGCTTGGGTCGCCGCTTGAGTTGCCATAATGGCGGCAATGCCGCCGTCACCGTCGCTGTTGGCGGCGAGCACTAAGCCTGCGAGCATGCCGGCGATCATCGGCATCATCATATTTTTTTGCTGTTCCAAGCGTCGTGCGTAGTGGCGTTGGCTTAAATGCCCCATCTCGTGGGCGATAATTGCCGCCAGCTGGTTTTCCGTTTTGGCGTAATTAAAGATCCCGGTGTGCATACCAATGATGCCGCCGGGAATAGCGAAAGCATTCAGGCTATCGTTTTTAACCACCACGAGATCAATGCGCTTTTCATCTAGCTGGCTGTAGGGCAAAAGGCGATTGATGAGTTGTTCGAAATAATCGATCACCAAGGGGTCGGATGAAGTAGGTACTTGGCTTCGATAGTACTTG
>CAZZEV010000321.1:0-3411 GCA_964653305.1 uncultured Cellvibrionaceae bacterium
AAAAGCAATTTAAGTTAACTATATTGACCCGACGTGTCTGGCACCTCGAGCAACTCTCCTACCTTGCAACCCAAATAAAGGCAAAGCTGCTCCAGAACATCAAACTCAACGCGCACCGCAGTTTCTTGATAAAGCCGCGTAATCGTTCCTCTATTTATTCCTGTATCCCTAGCAACATCCGCAATCTTGAGTTTCTTCTCTCCCAAAATACGCGACAAATGGCATTTAATCATCTCTAAAAGACCTTTTTGACCTTTAGCAGAGCAAAATAGCTTGCAATAGATCTTTTGTGGGTTATTATGATCTTCAGGAGATCATTTTGATTCATGGACGCATCTTTTATTCTACAAGAGGCTTGAAGATATGTCACACACCTACCTTACCACTCAAGAACTGTCTGATCGAATTAAGTATGACGCTCGCACGATTCGCGATTGCTTGAAGGACTCAGTGCTGCTGGAAGGGGTTCATTACATTCGCCCATTCGGTGGTCGTAAGATTCTTTATATTTGGGAAAAAATCGAGAAAGATATGTTCCATGCGCCTGCGATAAACACACTGATGCGCGATGTGATGTAGGAGCCTATATGGGAGTTAGAAATAATCGCTTAACAATTGACTTTCATTATCTCGGTCAACATTGCCGCGAGCAAACAAAATTAGAGGATACACCAGCAAATCGGAATCGACTGAAGCAAATCTTAGATCGAATAGAAGCCGAAATTACACTAGGCACATTTCAATATGAACAATTTTTCCCGACATCAAGAAAAGTCTTAGAGTTACGTGCACAGGCCCTAGCAATAGCTGAATACAATGCTGATGTGCCGCTATTCGAGTTGTTTGCAGAAAAATGGCTCCTTGAAAAAGACATTGAGTGGCGTGAAAGCCACAAGCGAACCCAACGTTGCATTGTGAGTGTTCATCTCACTCCGCGTTTTGGCAGGATGCCGATCAGTCAAATAACACCACCGATGATTTTGGAGTTTCGTTCCGAGTTAGCTACATTACGTGGAAAGAGCGGGAGGATATCTAACACTCGCATCAATAAAATTTTAATGGTCTTGCGGATGATTCTCACCGAGGCAGCATCGCGCTTTAATTTTTCTTTAACGTGGCCGCAAATAAAACAGCTCCGTGTCGCACGGTCAAAGATTGAACCTTTTACCTTAGAAGAAGTGCTTTTAATTCTACAAAGCGTTCGGCCTGACTTCAAAAATTATTACACAGTAAGGTTTTTCACCGGTATGCGCACAGGTGAAATTGATGGACTGGTTTGGCGCAATGTGGACTTCCAGCGTCGTCAAATTCAAGTGCATCAAGCACTGACACTTGGGAAGATTGTTCCGCCAAAAACAGACGGTTCCTACCGCAGCATCGCAATGAGTGGAATGGTGTTTGAGGCGCTAAAAGCACAGGAGTTAGTAACAAGAAAGCATTCCGAATATGTCTTCGCTACTAATACAGGGACACCGTTAGACAATAAAAACGTATCCGCTCGCGTTTGGTACCCACTCCTCCGTCATTTAAATTTGTCACAGAGGCGGCCTTACCAAACACGCCATACGGCTGCAACCTTATGGCTTGCCGCAGGTGAAAGCCCTGAATGGATTGCAAATCAAATGGGACACAGTACAACGGAAATGCTATTTCGTGTGTATTCACGATACGTACCGAACCTGACGCGGCAAGATGGTTCAGCTTTTGAACGTTTGCTGGAAGAACAGAGCAAGGTGCCAAAACCCTACACACAGGAATAGCAAAAGAGTCTCGACTGAATGCAACTTTTCAAAACAGAAAAGTGAAAAAGAACGCATCTAAGACATTACCTAAATATTGGAGAGACTTTAATGCGCAACATGGATGTGTTGAACACCGAACTGAATCAGTGTGCAGTAGAGATCGAAAATAACAAATTTTGAATCACTCGTTTGCTTGCTTAGCTTCTGCATTATTTGAAGAGATAGTTTTTCATCAACCTAACGCCGCAACTGTAAACCAAACTTAAGCCCAAAAGGTTTAAAGGCACTATTTATAACAGGCAGAGTTTGCTTTCCTGTATCATTTTCAATATCCGAAATTGTCTTTCGACTAAGACCAACCAACGCGGCATAATTTTCTTGGTTCATATCAAGAATATTTTTTCGCAATGTCGCCAGGACTTCACCTTCCGTTATTTCTTGGTTTCGTAATTTTTCCAACAAGCTATTGAGGTAATCTTCTCGCTCAAAAGGGGATAATTTTTTCACTGTCATTTACCCTTCAAAGAAGTTGCCAATTCTTAAGTTTTGTATCCAGATACTCGAATTGGAGACTTGGCATCGTTAACAATCGCGGTGGCACCCCGCGCGCATATAGGCGCTCACGAAGGCCCGCTAATTGCGCAGCTAGGCTTTTTAATTCAGCAATTAGCGCCTCACTATTTACGTATGAGTTAAGTTGTTTAGCAATTCCAATCCAATCAAACCTACCCCCCTCCTCAAAGGGAGAGCCCCAAGTAGTTGATCGGGTAACGCCGTCAGGATCAGCTTTCATGGGCGCAAAGTCGTAGATCGGTGACAACCATATACCGGAGGGCCTTTTAATTAAGGAAGTATTACGACCGTGATTATCGGAATTGCCGAAGGTAACATTGAGCAAGTCCCTTTTTACCCATTCGATAACAAATTTCTGTCGATCAAATATTTGCTTGTCTTGAACCACGGCATATTGTGTCTCAAGTTTTTTTACAAGTGCTTCGATAGCAGCAAAATGATTAAGGTATGACCCAGGTTGCTTGTTTAACACCGAGTAGACTGACTCAAGTCCGTAGCGCTCCATAGTGCCATTGGCAAAACTCACATCAAACCGCGGCAACCAAAGCGAAGGATAGCGCTCACCTTCGATCAGCATCATATTTTCAGTGCTTATCGTATCTTGACCCAGCGTCGCCAATTCATGATAAAAATGAAATTCCGCACGCAAAATATCGCAATCATCTTTAATGCGATTTCCGCGAGGGAATTTAACGAGGTAATGCTGATCTTGATTGGCTAGGTCATTCTGAAAGGTATCAATCCAGATCTGATTGTCGGGTGAGCAGCGCAATAATAATTTAGGGGCTTCGCCACCTGCGCCTGTTGCTCCACCCGCAGCGGCTCCAAGTTGTTGGGCATATTGCATAAAGTCACTGTCGCGCTCCGTCACATCGTCGATCGAAAAACGCATGGTGCTCAATTGGCTGTTGGCGACAAGTTCCGGTACTGCTTCTTTAATACGGACGTTCCCTACCGGTGCGATAGCGCCTTCTTTTAATAAAATGAAATCTTGCTGTGCAGGTGGCAGATGCACAATATCTAGGTAGCTCACCCAATAACGGCGGCTCGCACCTGCAGGCATTATGTCATCCAAAAAACTGAACCAAGGCGTTGC
>CAZZEV010000322.1:0-440 GCA_964653305.1 uncultured Cellvibrionaceae bacterium
AGGCCGCCACCCGGTGAACAACATGTCGTTGGTATCCACCATAGGCACGCGTTCCAAACTGATTGGTTACGGCCACAACCGCGCGGACTACAGCTTTATCGCTGGCGGTATGGTGCCAGGCCCATTGGTGATCAAGCCGGATTATCCCGAGCTGAAAACCGATTGGCCGTTCTTGTGGTTTGAGAATGAGTACACCGTAGCTACCACCTCTGCTTATATTCTGGCGGCCAATGCAGCCAGCGCAGCGGTAAAAGAGAAGCACTAAGAAGTCTGCTCTAACCGTTCTTAAGCCCGCCCTGCCTAGCATGGCGAGCTTAAGAGCAGCGCGGGCTTTTTTGTTGCGATGTGTCTTGCGCCAAAACTGGCATAGATGGCGTTTCTAGCCGATACTCTAACAACGCCAGTCACAAGCAGCTCTACTCTCGCCATGCCGACAAAAA
>CAZZEV010000322.1:469-907 GCA_964653305.1 uncultured Cellvibrionaceae bacterium
TCTACTCGAAACTCTTTCTCACCGCGATTGTGCTCACGATAATTGCGATGTTTACGAAAGGTTTTTTGCCCAAGCGCACGCTGACGATAGTTCCAAACAGCGACCCTAACGCCAACTACTTTCTCTTAGACCTAGAGCACACCAATGCCTATTGGGTGGATCGCGACAAATTTCACTTTCATTGTAAATTCAACCAAACCGAATCCAACATGCCCTGCAACATGATTTACATGTTGAGTGTGGACAGCGTTAAGGGCACTGATTTAGAAAAATACGATCTTCTTTCCCTTGATATCACATACGCTGGCAGAGCCAAAAATTTACGTATTGCCATTCGCAATAGCGACCCTCGTTTTTCAAAACTAAGCGATAGCAACAGCACCAAATTCAATTTCATTAATATTCGCACAAATGATTTAACCAAACCCTTAAACATCA
>CAZZEV010000322.1:917-3394 GCA_964653305.1 uncultured Cellvibrionaceae bacterium
CAGTACGACTTACCACGAGAACAAACTCATCCCGATCTCAGCAATGCTATAACCTTCGCAATCGATTTTGATGGCGACTTGCGCAACACAGAACACGATGTTCAAATCAACAAAATTGAATTCACTGGCGAATGGATTAGCAACGAAAATTGGTATTTATGCATACTCCTGTCATGGATGCTGTTTGGGGCCATTTACAACACGAATCGCCTTATACACTTGCAACGTATCGAAAAACTAAACCGCAGCAAAATTTCTGAGTTAGTACAAAGCAACTCCCGGCTTCGTAATGAAACCGATAAATTCCGTAAGCTTTCTACTGTGGATGCGCTTACCAATACCTTTAACCGTCATGGTATTGAACAAATAATTGATTCATTAGAAATTCGGTTAAATGTTACTTCCATTATTTTGTTAGATATAGATCACTTCAAACGCATCAACGACAGACGTGGGCACGATGCAGGCGATAGAGTACTGCAAGAAATCAGCGATATAATCGCAAAAGGCACGCGCACGACGGATAAGCTTGGACGGTGGGGAGGAGAAGAATTTATTTTGATTTGTCCGAACACATCAGTAGGCATGACGACCGCGCTCGCGGAAAAATTACGCATTCTTATTTTTGATCATATTTTTGAAGCTCCAAATCCTATTGCAGTGACAGCCAGCTTTGGCGTGGCCGCTGTTTTACCCGGCGAGCCATTTTCGCAAGCATTTAAACGTGCAGATGAAGCGCTTTATAATGCAAAATCATTAGGAAGGAATTGCGTTGTGGTAGCGGAACAAGATATTCCAACTCAACAATAAAAAATCCCCAGCCTGTGGTAGCGCCGGGGATTTTTTTATTGCTTATCTTTACAATCTATCTTTACAGTCTCTCTTTACAAATTGTCTTTACAAACTAACTTCACAACTTATCAAACGCATCCGTTAATACGCAGTCGAAACGGCGCGCATCGTATTCCAGCAAACGGTTTACATCCTGTGGCTGGATAATATTTTTGCTCACCGCATCTTGCAGTTTTTCCGCCATATTGGCGCCAGCCAATTTGTTTTGGTTTTTCAACCAAGTTGTCCACAAAGGGCCAAGCGCTAACAACATTTGGTAAGTGCTTTCTACACGACCTGCTGCATCTTCTGCTTCGTGGCTTACGTAAACGTATTGCGCAAAACTTTGACGAACAGGGTTATCTTCCAGCATTAAATCGCCCAACTCGCGAGTTAAATCATCGGTGGGCTTCAACACAATTTTGCCCCAAGGCAAGGTCAAATAGCGCACGAGTTTCGCCACCCAACCTACGGGGAAGTTGTCGGAAAATTCAATCAAAGCTTGTTGCGCTTTATTAAGTGCCGTTGTAATTGCATATTCTGCATGCACATCTTCCGCACGCGTTCTTGGATGCGCGGAGTGATATTTTAAAATCGCGCAAGCGATCATTAATTGGCTGTGGATATCGCCCAAGCGCGCCGATAACAATTCACGGCGTTTTAAATTTCCACCCAAAACGGCCAAAGCAATATCAGACATGCTCGCGAAAGATGCACTCAACAAATTGATGCGTTGATACCAACGTGCACTAAAGTCGTCGGCGTTCGCAGGCACACTACTGAAATGACCGCGTGTTAAACCGAGTAATTTCGTGCGCGCTAAATTGCTGAGCACATGACCGAGGTGTTGGGTAAATAATTTATCGAAGGTTTTAATACCGCGCTCTTGATCTTCATCCTGCATGGCTTGCATTTCCTGAAACAGGAACGGATGACAACGCATAGCGCCTTGACCAAAAATCATAAGCGAGCGCGTTAAAATATTTGCGCCTTCTACAGTGATGGCAACAGGTACGCTGTGGTAGGAATAGATTAAAAAGTTGCGCGGTCCTTGTTGAATAGCGCGGCCACCGACTATATCCATGGAATGCTCAACGGATTTACGCATCAACTCAGTCGCATGGTATTTCGCCATGGCGGTCATCACCGAAGGTGAACCTGTTTCCAAACCTTTGGTGACCAACTGACGGAAGGCCTCCAAGGTGTAAGCTGTACCCGCGATATCCGCAGTCGCCTCTTGCACACCTTCGAACTTGCCGATTTCAGTATTGAATTGACGACGAATGCGCGCATAAGCGCCCACCAAACGGTAGTTCACTTCGCCGCTTGCGGTGGAGAGCGATGGGAGAGAAACACCGCGACCCGCCCCCAAACATTCAATCAGCATACGCCAGCCTTTACCGGCCATGGTTGCACCGCCAATGATCCAATCAACGGGGATAAACACATCAGTACCGAAAATGGGCCCGTTCATAAAGGGTGAACCGGGGTTGTGGCGTTTGCCAATTTCCATACCGGGGTGATTGGCAGGAATAAGTGCACAGGTAATGCCGTACTCTTTTTTGTTGGCGTCGCCCAGCAAGCCTTCAGGGTCATAAAGCTTGAACGCCAAGCCGACTACGGTCGCTACCGGGGCGAGGGTAATC
>CAZZEV010000323.1:0-3388 GCA_964653305.1 uncultured Cellvibrionaceae bacterium
TTTGCTGCTTTATAGCGAGCTTCTGCATCCATAATCTCTTTGCGTGCGGCTTCTAAATCGCCCCAGCCTTCTACTTTTACCCACTTACCTTTTTCCAAATCTTTGTAGTGTTCAAAGAAATGTTCGATTTGTTGGGGGATGATTTCGGGCAAATCGCTAAGCGATTGAATATTGCTGTAAAGCTTGGTCAATTTGTCGTGCGGTACGGCGAGAATCTTGGCGTCTTCACCGGCTTCGTCGGTCATTTTGAGTACCGCGATTGGGCGGCAGCGAATGACTGAGCCTGCTTGTACTGGTTGCGGGAAAAGTACCAATACGTCAGCGGCATCGCCATCACCACACAGGGTGTTGGGGATATAACCGTAGTTGGCAGGGTAGTGCATGGGTGTGCTTACCAAACGATCAACAAACAGTGCATCTGCATCTTTGTCAATTTCGTATTTGATCGAACTGTTCAGAGGAATTTCGATAACAACGTAGAAGTCGTCTGGAAGGCTTTTGCCTGCAGGTACTTTTTCAAAGCTCATGTTGGGTTCCTAAAATGGAGGTTGTCGTGTACGTTTTAATAAAAAAATAGTCGGCGCGAATTCTACCACAAGAATTTGCCGGCAATCACCGCTAATACCAGTAGGCTAACGCCCAGCAGAATCCACTTCCAATTTCCGCTAGGGGATTCCTCGTAAGTGGGCTCGCTGCGGTTACCTGGAGAGGTGGGGCGGGTTTTCCAGCGTTTGGGTTCATTGCTCGCTTGCTTGCGCTCCACGGGTTTACTGATGGAGTCTATTGAGGCCCGAATGCGGGTTTTATGACCATCGGTATCAGGTGCTACCAAACGGAAGGTATAGACATCGAGGCGTAAACGATCGCCGTTTTCGGCGGTAGCCTCGGTGATGCTTTTGTCGTTGAGAAAGGTGCCGTTGGCCGAGCCTAAATCTTTGACGATCAGCTTGGATCCTTGAATGCGGAGCTCTGCATGACGGCGCGATAGATGAGTACCGGGTATTGTGATGTCGCACTGATCGACACGGCCTATAACCACTGCGCGATCTGGCATGATGAGAAAGGTTTTACCGGGTAACCAACTGCTGTCTGATACCAAGCGCCAAGGTGCACTTTGATCGCTATCATCCTGCTCATGAAGCTTGCGGGGGTCGAGTACGATAAGTTCAATGGTGCCAAAGCGCAAAATATCGCCGGGTAGAATTTCTTTTTGGGTAATCCTTTGGCCATTAATGAAGCAACCACTGGCACTGTTGTTATCTTTTAGAATGTATTTTTCGTCTTCAGCAAAAATCTTGGCGTGCAAAGAATCTACGCTTGCGTCATTAATGACTAATTGGTTGTCACTCGCGGAACCAATGCAATACAACTTCTCCGTGACCCAGCAAGCGGATTGTCGGTTGTCCTTGAAATGAAGTTTGAGCATTGATGATGTCCGTTAATCAAATTTAAAGGCTGCGTCTTATAATAGCGTGATTGTATCAACTCAAATTAGGTTTGTTTATGACCATTTCAAACGATGTGGCGTCTAAATCATCAGATTTGGCGAATAAGGTTATTATTCACTACTGCAATCAGTGCCGGTGGATGTTGCGGTCGGCATGGCTTGCCCAAGAACTACTCTCTACCTTCGATGGCGACTTGCACGAAGTCACCTTAAAGCCTGGAACCGGCGGTGTATTTGAGGTGTGGTTGAACGGTGAATTGATATGGGAGCGTAAGCGCGACAATGGCTTTCCCGAAGCTAAGGAGTTGAAGGTGCGTGTGCGCGATTTGCTCTGGCCCGACAAGCCGTTAGGCCATATTGATGGTCACAAGAAAGTGGATGGTGATGAGAAAACAAACAATTAATTTTATTAATGCCCTGTTCAGGTCTCACTCTGATAATTGTCACCCTTTAGGTCTAAATTGGGAATAAAGATTTTCATTGGATGCCTGCTATCGCATAATGGCGTCCTGTTTTTCCTGTCCCCCCAGCCATGGCTGGTATCGTGTTTCTAAGCCACTTGGCTTCTGACAAACATCGCCAATACTATTGAAAAAGGTTTTTCCTCATGTTGCATAAAGTGCACAGCAAAATTGCGTCGTTATATCAGGCCACCATCATCAAACGTCCCTATGTGGTCTTAACCACGATATTTGCCCTAACGACATTGGCAGTGCTTGGGTTGCCTAATTTTAAGTTGGATGCTTCCGCTGATTCGCTCACATTAGAGCACGACAACACCATTGATTATTTCCGTGAAATAAATCAGCGCTATCAGCGCGGTGATTTTTTGGTGGTGACTTATTCACCTAATGCAGAAATGTTTTCCGATGAATCCATCAGTATGCTAAAAAATTTACGCGATGATCTCGCTAAGGTGGAAGGTGTTCAAAGCGTTAACTCCATGATCGATGTGCCGCTGATTTACAGCCCCATGCGTTCATTGGCCGAGCAAAAAGAGTCCACTCGAACCTTAGTCACACCCGGCGTAGATCGCGCGGAAGCCAAAAAAGAATTTTTATCCAGCCCTATTTACCGAAATATGCTGTTAAGCCCCGATGGTAAAACCACGGCGCTCTTAATGAATTTGGATGTTAACAATCACGCGATTGAGTTGGTGCGTAAGCGCGATGCACTGCGTGAAAAACGCGATACCACAGGTTTGAGCGCAGAAGAAGAAAAAGAATTAGCTATTGTTGCCGATGAATATTTAAAGTACCGCACAGCCGCGGCCGCTACCGATAGCGCGCGGGTAGAAGTTGTGCGTCACATTGCAGAGAAATAT
The DNA here is from genome assembly GCA_964653305.1 of uncultured Cellvibrionaceae bacterium. Lineage (GTDB taxonomy): Bacteria > Pseudomonadota > Gammaproteobacteria > Pseudomonadales > Cellvibrionaceae > Cellvibrio. The sequence continues at coordinate 2,772 of CAZZEV010000323.1, forward strand.
CGTGGTAACGCAGAAATATTTTTGGGCGGCGTGACCATGATCACCTCCGATATGCTCACCTACATTAAAAGCGATTTGGTGGTGTTTGGTGCGGTATTGGTCGGTTTTATTATTTTTGTGCTTGCTGTCATTTTTCGCCAATGGCGTTTTATTATTTTACCGCTTGCAACCTGTTTAACGTCAGTTGCCCTTATGCTTGGTTGGCTGAGTTGGATTGATTGGCGTTTAACCGTTATATCGTCCAACTTTGTTGCGCTCCTCTTAATTATGGCGTTTGCTTTTACCATTTATGTAGTGGTGCGTTACCGCGAAATTCATGCGCAACATCCCGATTGGGCGCAATCGCATTTGGTGATGTCTACTGCCAAAGCCATGGTTGAGCCTTGTTTATATTCTGCGCTCACAACGATTGTTGCGTTTATGTCATTGGTAATGAGCGGCATTCGTCCGGTGATTGATTTCGGTTGGATGATGACCATAGGTTTAACCGTCGCCTTCATTTTGTCTTTTGTAATTGTACCCGCAGGTTTAATGTTGTTGCCGAAAGGAGAGCCAAAAGATAAGGGCGATAGTTCAGCAAAACTTACGCTACCTTTTTCGCGCGTCGCAGAATTTCA
>CAZZEV010000324.1:0-3387 GCA_964653305.1 uncultured Cellvibrionaceae bacterium
CGTTGGCATCGCCTACACCTTACAAGTTATCGCACAAAAAAATGCAAAAGCGAGTCACGCAGCCATCATTATGAGTTTGGAAGCCGTATTCGCAGCAATTGGCGGAGTATGGTTATTGGATGAAAATTTAAGCGCACGCGCATGGCTTGGTTGTGGATTGATGTTAGCGGGAATGTTGTTGTCGCAGGTGCGATGGGAATACAAATCAAAAAGCAGATAGAAGTGCTGCGCTAATCACGGCAGCACTCCATTTTCTGTGTGGTTTTTTAAGACAAAGCGCTGCGAATTTTCTCAGCGGTTTTCTTCAAAGCCTCGCCATCTGCGTTCTTCGCAAACGCAAAACTTAAATCATCCATAGAATCCATTGGCACTAAATGAATATGCGTATGCGGTACTTCTAATCCAGCGATCATCATGCCGATACGAGTACACGGAAATAGTGGTTTCATTGCATTCGCAATTTTGTGGCTGACTTTCATTAAATGCGCTGCGGTTTCAGCCGGTAAATCACTCCATTGGTCCACCTCCACTCGCGGAATTACCAACACGTGACCTTCGCGAATGGGTTGAATAGTGAGAATCGCAACCACCATATCATCTTGATACACGAAGTTGCCGGGGATTTTTCCTTCCATAATTAATGTGAATACACTTGCCATAACACTCTCCAAGTAAATACAGGTCTAATACACCGCAATACCAAAATGAAACAGTTGCTTCGCTAAAACTTCATCTACCTGCGCTATAGCTTCATCGTGCAACTCAATAAAGTCATAGCCATATTTTTTATAGAAATCTTGCTTAGTTAATTTTTCAGTTAGGGCAGCTGCATTATCGCTTGCGCCCCAAATATCAATGCAGACTTGCAATTCAGGCAAGAAAAAATCGGCGTTAATACTTTCGTTACCAGCATGTAAGGTGTAATCCCGCGCATGATTAATAGCGGCAATGTACAACCAGTTTTCAACAATTAATGCTTCTCGCGATTTAACCTGCTGACCGCTTAATGCAGTCGCTAAATGTTGCGAACTCAATTGAGAGAAGCTTGCCCCCGTAATCTGCGCAACCACCTCTAAAAAAAGCGGGTTATCCAACAAGGTTTCCGGCCAAGTCGCATAGGGAACTCCTGTTTGCTCGCTAGAATGTTGTTCACCACCAATGGCTTTGCCGCGCGCGGTGAGCAACCAACCGCGGATATGTTTTTTAATCCAGCCGCGCTCGGCCAAGAGCAAATTAATAAGGCGCGCAGGCACATCAACTTTATTGCCAATATGGGTCGCGCTAAGAGGTGCTTCTGGCAATAACCGCAGGAGTGGATGATCCTGTATTGATTCAGGCCACGCAATGTATTCGCCATACTTGGGATGATTGATATAAATCCCGCCCTCAAATTTGCCCTTCTCGGTCAATTGCCAATGGTTATCTACCTTAACCATCCAACCGCCTTGGGCAAGCAGGATAAAAAGCTCTTTGCTTTCTTTATGAAGCTGACGTGCCAATGCAGTGGTGGAGATGTGCTTTTCGGACATCAAAATTCCCTTGATACGATTTTTGGATGACGCGAGTCTAACCCATGATTACGCCAAAATGTATAATGCCAGCCCCTCACTTTCGCGGAATTTCACCATGCAAATCTGGGTTGATGCCGATGCCTGCCCCAAGCCGGTAAAGGAGATCCTCTACCGCGCCGCTCACAAACGCCAAATCACGATGATTCTGGTCGCCAATCAATATTTGGCCACGCCTGCATCCCCTTTTATAAAGAGTATTCAGGTGAGCAGCGGCTTTGATGTGGCAGATAACTACATAGTGCAAGAACTGGTTGCGGGCGACATTTTGATTACCGCCGATATTCCTCTTGCTGCCGAAGCCATCGCCAAGGGTGCTGCGGTGATTAATCCCCGTGGTGAGCGCTATACCAAAGACTCTATCGGGGCTCGCCTCAATATGCGCGACTTTATGGAAACAATGCGCTCCAGCGGCGTGGTGCACGATGGCCCACCGCCTTATAACGACCGGGATAAGCAAGCGTTTGCCAATGCCCTAGACAGCTTATTGGCCAAACCCACCCCCTAGAAAATGTGACGCACCGCTATTTTGCTGGCTTTATGCGCCGCAACTCCCTATACTGCGCGCACTTTCAGTAATACCCCTCCCTTATGAGTTTATGTTGTGGGGTTCGCTGAGCAGGCAGGATGCCTGAGGGCTGCCCAAATAAGTTAGTTTCGTCACTAACAGACAACATGAAGTTCAATTTTCAGCCTGCTATAAAGTGCGCAATTTTCCAGAAAGCAAGATGCTTTTGAATTGCACTGTGCTCAAGTTACACAACCTACCGCTTTTAATTAATAAAAGTTTCAATGTTGGTAAGAGCACGCGGGAATCCGTTGATTTAATCGCCTTATCTTGCACCTGCCCTGCTTGTGCGAATTTCTTTTGTGTGCAAATTCTGTAACAGGTTTTCACACCCATAGCGACCCGATCATCGCTCCCACACGCGCTGTGTGAATTATTTTGCCCAGCAAAAAATTATTCGATCAATAAAAACAAAAACGAATCCTTAACTAGCCCTACCCTAAACGGTAAAAAGCGCTAGCGACGGCTTTGCTTTATTGTTTTTTACAATCTGCATTAACCAAAGGTTTAAAAATGACTGAACAAATTCTGTTTGCCGACTTAGCCCTCTCTGAGCCAGTAATGAAAGCCATCGTAAAAGTTGGCTACGAAGTACCCTCACCCATTCAAGCTGCTGCAATCCCCGTGCTTTTAGCAGGTGGCGATATTTTGGGTATGGCTCAAACCGGTACCGGTAAAACAGCAGCATTCGCTTTGCCATTGCTTTCACGCATTGACATGAAGCAACAAGATCCACAAATTTTAGTTCTCGCCCCAACGCGTGAATTGGCAATTCAAGTTGCCGAAGCATTCCAAAAATACGCCAGCGAAATCCCCGGCTTCCATGTACTGCCTATTTACGGCGGCCAAGACATGTCCACTCAATTGCGTTCATTAAAACGCGGTGCGCACGTTGTTGTAGGTACTCCCGGACGCGTTATGGATCACTTGCGTCGCGGAAGCTTAAATTTAAATACATTGAAAGCCTTGGTACTCGATGAAGCTGACGAAATGTTGCGCATGGGCTTTATCGATGACGTTGAATGGATTTTGGAACACACACCAAAAACCCGTCAAACTGCATTGTTCTCTGCAACTATGCCGCGCGAAATTCGTCACGTATGTAATAACTACTTAAACGATGCGAAAGAAATTAAAATCGAAAGCAGCCAATCAACTGATGCCAATATCGAACAAGTGTATTGGATGGTAAGTGGCACTAACAAATTAGATGCACTGACTCGTATTCTTGAAGTTGAGCCCTTTGACGGC
>CAZZEV010000325.1:0-3376 GCA_964653305.1 uncultured Cellvibrionaceae bacterium
AGTTAAGTAGCACGATGACAACTGTGGGCGCAAAGTACCGGCGTTGAACAAGGTTGGGGTAGAGCTCATGTAATCGAAAGATGACAACAAGCGGTAGAACTCAATCGCGCGGTCTTCTTTGTGTTCTTCTTCAATCGCCAAGCCCATGGCTACGCGCATAAAGAAAATTTGTGGCAGTTCGATGCGCACGTCATTGCTGTGAATGAAGTAGCGGTCGTACAGGGTTTGCAAACCTAAGTAGGTGAATTGCAAATCGCGGTCAGCCAAGAGGGCTTTGCCTAATTTTTCATGGTCGAACTTTAAGAGTTCGGGCGACAAGAGTTCTAACTCAACGCCTTTCTTCAAGTAAGCGGGCAGGGCGCGAGCGTAGTACAGCTCCATGTCTGACTGAGTGGCTTCTTGGGCGATTCCAAGGAAACCGAGAGCTTCAGCGCGGAGTTTATCCATCAATAAGCGAGCGGTTACGAAAGAGTAGTTTGGCTCTTTTTCTACCAGAGTACGGGCGGTAATTACCAAAGAGGTGTTTACGTCAGATTCGTTTACGCCATCGTAAAGGTTGCGCATGGCTTCATCGAGAATGGCTTTTTCTTCTACGCCTTTCAGGTTGGAACAGGCTTCAGCAACAATGGTACGCATACGGCCGATATCCAAAGGCGCGCGGGTGCCGTTGGCGAGGGTTACGTTAATGCTGGGGTATTCGGCGTCTGAGGTTTGGCTGGCAGCACGTTTTTCGGCGCGCATACGGGAATGCTTTTCGCGGTAAAGCACATAGTCACGGGCCACTTTTTGCTCGCCAGAGCGCATCAGAATCAATTCAACTTGGTCTTGAATTTCTTCGATGTGAATGGTGCCGCCAGAGGGCATACGGCGCTTGAAGGTCGCGGTAATTTGCTTGGTCAGGCTATCAACAGTTTCATGAATGCGAGTCGACGCGGCTGCAGTTCCACCTTCAACAGCCAAGAAGGCTTTGGTCATGGCGATGGCGATTTTGCTGGCATCGAAAGGAACCACTGTGCCGTTGCGCTTAATAATGCGCAGCTGGCCCGGCGCTGTAGCCGCAAGGTTGGCGTGGGCGTGGTTGCCATGAATGTCGTGTTGAACGTTGGTGGTGCCGTTTTCAATGTCGGTTTGCATAGACGTCTCCCGCGTGATCTGTCCGTTGTGATAAATGCCGTTGTAATGAATGTGTAAAGCCATGTAGCAAACGAGCGGGTCATCCAAAAAACACTACGAAACGCAGGCTGTTAGATCGCTCGTCAATTTATAAAATTCAAATAAGTACGTATGAAAAGGGATTGGTTGTTGCCATGTCCGTTTCTACTAATACTGCTGTCCGTTTTCACCCTTTAATGGCGCCTGCTAGCGGGCCACTGGTTATTAAAATCAGGGTTAAGAACGTTTTTCCGCCTTTTTATACGTCTAGTTATACGTCTAGTTATACGTCTCGCGTACAAACACCCTGCGAGCAAAGTAGATGTACAGATCAAAACACAATATATAGTGGCGGTTGTTCCCAAACTACTGATACCAAAACCTTGCGCTCGGGGCCTGTTTTGGCTGCTCTCATGGGTTAAAAACCTGTGAAAACACTCAATTGGGTTCAAAAGTACTAGTCAATCTACTTGACAGCTCGTGTTGAAATCGCCTAAGTGAACTCGGCTTCAATCAACGGAGAACTCTGTCACAAAACCCTATATATAGGGGTAAATCTCGAATGGGCTACAAGATAATGCGGTTGAAAGATTAATGCAAGCCTGAAAAAGCGGTGGATAACTGTGGGTAAGGTGTGGGTAACCCGTGAAAAAGTAGGGTAAAACCCTGTAAATACCGCATTGGCGCGGCTTTTCTTCCTTAGCAGGCTTATATAACAAGGTTAGACTTTTTTCTTCTAGAGCGATGACTTGGTTATTACTACATATAGTGTGTGGAACTTTATAAAGCCTACTAGATTAATAGGGCTGGGGCGATCAAGGGTTTATTGAGCATTTCGGGTTGCCTATTCCTTACATTCCAACCTATGGATCGCCTTGCAATACTATTATCATATAGTAATAATGACTACATGATTTGCGGGAAAAGCCAATCACTAGTGTGGCTTAGCAGTTCTACATAAGTCGGTAAAAACGACTAATAATCCAAGCGTCATATCGGCAACGAGGAAAATAACATGCGTCGATTTACTCTCTATTCCGTTTTCTTACTGGTTTTAACATCGCTATGTTCATCGGCGTTTGCAGATCACCCCATCAAACATTTCAAGGATATCGTTTGGGCTAGCCCAGAGGGTTTTAACCTGACGCTAGATATCGCTGTTCCAGAAACCAAAACGAAAGGCAAGCCGGTGCTGGTGATTTTCCACGGCGGTGGTTGGTTACTAAATAATAAGTCGATCATGACTGACTTGGCAGATGGCATAGCAACGCGCACTGACGTGATTACGGTCAACGTTAATTACCGCTTACTTTCGGATGTTAAGAACACCACGACTATGAATGCTCTGGTTGAAGATGCTATGGGCTCGGTGTTGTGGGTAAAAGACAATATTAAGCGCTACGGCGGCGACCCGAAAAAAGTAGCGGTTACGGGCGATAGCGCCGGCGGGCATCTAGCCGCCATGGTAACCCTTGCGGGCCGTAACCTCGGCAGCGATGGTTTTAGCAAAAAGCCACTAAAATTTAAGCCAACCTATTTGCCCAAGGGTAAAACGGCTGAACAAGTGGCTAAAAGCGATGGTTTGAAGCTTCAAGCGGCCATTCTGAGTTACGCCGTGTTTAGCGTAGCGGAGTTTGGTAAAAGCGGTTTTGAAAGTGAAAACAATCCATTTTGGAAATTTGCGAATGCTAAAGCGCGCGGCATATTTGGCGGCACAATCAATGCGAATGACAACCCAGAATATTATCTAGCTGCATCACCTAATCAGTACCTTGTGAATGCGAAGGAATACAAATTGCCACCTCAGTTTGTGCATGTGGGTGAGAAGGATGGTTTGACGTCGCCCGAGAGTGCAAAAAAATATGTGGATCAACTAGAAAGCCTCGGTCAGCCCGTGAGTTTTAAAATTCATCCAGGTAAAAATCATGGTTTCCTTGATAGTGGGTGCAATGATTACAACAAGGGTTGTTTTAAAGAGCTGTCTGAACCCGGTGTTACCGAGATGATTCATTTCTTAAACGACGTATTCCACTTATAAAGTCCCTTTTTACTGAACGCTCTGCGTTTGGGTCTTACCGCAATTAATGTAGATCGGCAAACACGAGCGCAGTCGAAGTTAGGCTGCGCCTTTTCTCCAATAAAAAAAGGAATCTATCATGGGTAAATTTACTATTCCCCAGCTTCATAATTTTCCGCGCTTGCACATACCGAGTTTGAAAAAACA
>CAZZEV010000326.1:0-3366 GCA_964653305.1 uncultured Cellvibrionaceae bacterium
TAACGGGCGACAGGGATTTCGGCATCCGCTGGTAATTGGCTCGGCATACTGGCCGGCCACAAGCGCTCGTCATCTTTGGCGAGCTCTTGATAGGTAAAGCGATGAATATCGTCTAGCTGCTGCAAAAGTGCGGGGATATTATCCAAAGGTTCGGTGATAAATTCGAGCAGAGCTTCGCTATAGTCGGTGGTGATATGGGGGTGCTTAAGTGCTGAACCCAAACCTAGCGGGTGGCCGGTTTGCGCCAACTTGCCCTTAGGCGTAATGCGCAAACTCTCTTTTTCCAAACCGCGCAAAATACCATTAAGGCTAGCATTGGCGGGCGCTTGGGCGAAGGCGGCGAGGTGCGCGCGCCAAATGGCATTGTTGATGGTTGGCAAGCCGAACCCCTAGGTATTTTTAAGTTAGATCAGTAGGTATGTTAATTAACAGATCGTTTGTGGATTAAATCAGTGTAGCCTGAGTTTCGCCGGCATCATCGGCCGTGTCGCTTTCTACTCTAAAGGTTAACTCTTCTTCTGGCTCATCATCCGCGTCGGCTGTTTCAGTTTCTGCTTCCGCAAATAAATCTGTTCCTGCTTTAGGCGGTTTGGGTACTTTAGGCAGAGGTGCAGGCATGATTTCGCTATCAATGATCGGTAGAGCTTTTTCGTCCGACTCGCAGCTAATGACTTTTACGCGCTGCTTATAATCCTTAGAGGTGATTTCAAACATCTGATTAACGGCTTCATCTTTATGCGGTGTTTTGTACACGGCATTGGCATCGTAGCCATCCACCCACTCTTTATTCTTGCCGAAAAAAAGCTTGTCTTGGTTTTGCAGAATAAAAGTCTGATTCATAGGCGGTTATTCCTCATACAGAACGGAAATTGGAAACGTCTAATTTTATAGGATTGGCAAATGGTTGGGGGCGAAGTCAGGAAACTTCAAGGTTGCCCCCGAAATATCCGTGTTAAGCTAAGTAATTCCCCAATTTCTAGTCGGCTCAAGGTTTTGTTTATGTACCAACCGGAACTTACCGCCTTTATCGAATTTTTGCGCAGTGAAAAACAGCTGTCGATTCATACCCAAACTAATTATCAGCGTGATTTGCAAAAGTTTGCGGATTACTGCCAAAAGTTTTCTATCAAAAGTTTGGATGAAATTCGCTCGCAGCATATTCGCCAAATGGTAGCGCAGTTGCATCGTCAAGGCTTGGGTGGGAAAAGCTTATCGCGCTGGCTTTCGGCCATGCGCAGCTTTTTTGAGTTTGCGATTCGCAAGGGTTGGGCGAAAATTAATCCTGCGGATGCAATTCAAGCGCCCAAGAGCGAAAAGAAATTACCTAAAACTTTAGATGTTGATCAAACCGCGCAATTTGTGAGCGTGCAAGGCGATTCAGTCTTGGCGCTACGCGACCGCGCACTGCTAGAGTTAATTTATTCTTCCGGTTTGCGTTTAGCGGAAGTGGTCGGTTTAAATTTAACCGATATAGATTTGCGCGATGCTATGGTGACCGTACTCGGCAAAGGCAGTAAACAGCGCATGTTGCCCATAGGCACGCACGCTATCACGGCATTAAAGGAATGGCTGGCACAGCGCAAAAATTTTCTGAAAGATGAAACTGAACAGGCGGTGTTTATTACCCAGCGCGGTACACGCATCGCGCATCGCGCTGTGCAAGCGCGAATGCAGCAGCTAAGTATTAAACAGGGAATGGATACGCCGGTGCACCCGCATATGTTGCGCCACTCCTTTGCCAGCCATATGTTGGAATCCAGTGGCGATTTGCGTTTAGTGCAAGAAATGCTCGGTCACGCCAATATTTCCACCACCCAAATTTATACCCATTTGGATTTTCAGCATCTGGCCAAGGTGTATGACAGTGCGCACCCTAGAGCGCAGCGCAAGAAGATATCAGAAGAATAAATATCTAAGTAATAAAAAAGCCCCATAAATCTAAGATCTATGGGGCTTTTATACAGAGCTTATATTTTTGTGCAAATTATTTTGCGGGGGCTGCAGTCGGTTTGGTGTCGGCTTTGGCTTTTATTTCCTCAAATGCTTCTTGTTGGATCTTCTGAATTTTCGGCATTATGTTGGCCATTTGTGACTGCACATTACCCATTGTGGATTGCATCACCAAAGGCATCTTTTTAATCACTGCTTGTCCGCCTTTGCTCTTATAAAACTTAATCATGCTATCTACTTCATCTTGTGAAAAAGACTCTTTGTAGATGCTGATCATCATAGGCTTCATTTTCTCGTAAGAAAATTCTTCTTTAAAAACGCCCGCCATTTTGGCGTTTGTGTTTTCCATCACTTTTTGTTGTTCTGCATTAAGTGAGGTATTGCCCAGTGCTTGCTTGGCAGCGTTATTCATCATGCCTTCAACTTGTGGCCACATACCGTCAATCAGCTTCTGTGATTCAGTAATGGTGAGTAGCTCATCTAATGAGGCGTCGCTAGGCTTGGTTTCTGCAAACGCAGTCATTGAAACCAAACAAACTCCTAATATGGCGATTAATTTTTTCACGAGTATTTCCTTTAAATAGGTTATTAATTGAGCCGCCTTTTAATAGGCTTAACCTCGAGTAATAGTCTTAACCTCGAGTAAATATTGGCTAAGCAATGGCAGCGGTCGCTAGCGTAAACCTTGGCAATAAAAAAATCTGCTGGTTTGTGCGCAATATATACAGGTAGTAGGTAATCGGAAACGGTAAAACTTATGGTAAATTACCAAATCGCCCATTACTACTAATGTATATGTCTTATTCTGCTGCATCATCAACTAATGCGACTTTGCCAAAGCCTAGATGTGTACCCACTGCATCAAGTGGTTTGCGCATAGCATTGCTTGGTTATCGTAGTCATCCCCATGTGGGCGGGCAGGGTATCTATTTGCAATATCTCAGCAGGGCATTAGTTGAACTGGGACATTCGGTGGATGTTATTTCTGGCCCGCCTTATCCTGAATTAGATGCGCGCATTCATTTAATTCAGCTGCCAAGTTTAGATCTATATGCGCATAAAAATCCGCATTGGGCATTGCGACCAAAACATTTACTGTCGCTTGCAGATTTTTCGGAATGGTGGAGTAAGTTAAGTGGTGGTTTTGGCGAGCCTTATAGTTTTGGTCGTCGGTTAGTACGCTATTTTAAAAAGCATAAACCGCATTACGATATTATTCACGACAACCAAAGCCTGTGTTATGGCTTGCTGCAATTACAAGCGCGTGGCGCAAATGTGATTGCGACTGTTCATCACCCCATTACGCGCGATCGAGAATTAGCAATCGCTGCTGCAACCACTAAAGGTCAGCGTTGGTTAATTAATCGCTGGTACAGTTTTTTAACCATGCAAGAAAAAGTGGTGCAGCAATTAAAT
>CAZZEV010000327.1:0-3337 GCA_964653305.1 uncultured Cellvibrionaceae bacterium
CCATAACCGCCATAACCGCGAGATAGCCTGATGCGCCTGCATGCCCAACGCAGGCATAGAGTAGGGCAACTATAAAAAATAGGCCTGAAATAAGAATAAGGCTTGATTCCATTAAGACCCCTCGGTGCTCGTAATATCAGTAACCGCAATAGAATTCTTATTACGATGAATAATAAAATCGGGTAGAAATTCAAAATACACACTAACGCCGCCGCCCAATTTATTTTGAATTTTCAATTCGCCGCCAAGGTGCTTTCCTCGCTCATTCATAATGGCCAGTCCATAATGGTTTAGTTTTTCTGGCGATTCGGGCATGCCTATACCGTTATCTTCAATCGTAAGGGATATTTTTTTGTCAGGGTTTTGTCGTAGTTGGATTAATAGCTTGTCACCTTTGCTGTGATGCATGGCGTTTTGACTGGCTTCGCGAATAATTTGCAGCAAATGAATCTCTTCATTGGACGTAAGTGGAATATTAAATAAATTGAAGTCCAGGGTGATTTTAAGCGTAGATTGCTCACTTAATTGGTGAACCGTCGCATCTAGGGCGCTTTTTAAGCCACCACCATCCACTTTTAATCTGAAGGTCGTTAATAGTTCTCGCAGTTGGCGATAGGCGTTATTGAGGCCTTGCTTTAACTCATCGGCAACATCCACCATGGTGGTTTTATCTTCTTTGTTGATCGCGGAGTTCAATCGCGTTACTTGAATTTTTAGATAAGAAAGAGCTTGTGCTAATGAGTCGTGAAGTTCGCGTGCAATCGCATTACGCTCTTGTAATACGGCGACACGGCGCGATTGGTCTTCATCAGTTTTTAAACTTAAACCTATGGCGAGTTGATCTGTGACCGATTGAATCAATTGTTCTTGCCACGTGGAGAGAGTATCAGTAGCGGGTAATTTACAAACAACTAATCCAAAATGACGTTGCTCACGATTCAATTGAAATCTATAAGTAGTGGCATCTGATGTTGTTTCCATTATTCCTCGGCTGGAAACACATTTTTCACAATTTTTTGCGGCGCATAATTCTTGATTTATTTCGCTTGCAGGCTTTATTTGCAAGTAAGGGCTATTGCCTGTATTGGTCATTAAGCAAAGCTCAATATTGTGTACACCAGTAACTAAGGATAACCGAGAGATAATTTCGTCGAAATTAATACCTTGTGGATTGTGTTCAATAATATAGCGCGCACTGTCGTACAAAAATTGTAAAGTAGTATTGGATTTTTGTAGCGCATCGGTTTTTTCATCTACCTGTTTTTCAAGGTTTTCATACATATAGCCAATAGCACCATTCATGGTGTTTAAGGTTTCAGCAAGAACTCCAAGCTCATTTGCCTCCATGGGTGCGATGCGATAATCAAAATCCCCCTGTGAAATACGTTTTGCTGCATTGGTTAATGTAGTGAGTGGCTGCTCAACTTTTACTTTTAATGCATACATGACCAACACAGAAACAAAAAGAGTGGTGAAGAGGGCGATAATTTGTACCAATCTAAAACTTCGCACTTTGTGTTCAGCGTCAACTTGAATAGCGGTAACGAGTTGATCTAAGAGAAGCACTTGTTGATCTAAAATACGCTGTAAATCGTGATTTGAATGAGTGCTGTTAATTGCAGGCGCAACATGTTCTTGCCAGTTTAAAAACGCCTTATCGTAAAGTTCGCTAATGCGTGGTTTTTCATGGCGAATGCTATCAAATACAGGATGCTTCCAAGTGTCATTCATTTTGTTTTTGGTTTTCAAAAATTCAGCAGCATTAAGATTGCCATTGATAGACAAAAGCCCAATTTTGTAGCTCTGCATACGCAGCGAGCCTGCAATGTTGATGGCAAGCGAATCATTTTCAGCTTTTTCAGAGATCCAATAAGAGATAAGCATAGTCGTCATACCCAATAACACTATGCAGGCTAATGCGAGGCTAATGCGTACCACAATAGACGATTTTTTCTGCGAAATTTTCATAGATATCAACAGCTAGCATTGGAGGGCAAACGATATGATACCTTGCTTTTTAGGTTTTGCACTATCTACCCCTTTGTGGGTATCTCTGATGATTATTTGCTAAAAAACTGAAATTGAACGATAAGTTTATTAAAGAGGCACCCATCTATTTAGTCGTCTCATCAGCCTCAGTAGGAGAATCTATGGCTATGCAATCAACTGAACTATCGGCGGGCGATATTATGTCGTCCGATTTACTGACGGCTTACGAAGGGTGGACGATACATCGCTTAGCAGAGTTTTTTATTAAGCATCAAATTTCAGCGGTTCCGGTGATTGCATCTGATCATGAGCTAGTGGGTATCGTGAGTGTGGGTGATGTGTTTCGATTTAATCATCTTGAAGATAGTGATAAGGGTGCTGTGTTACGCAATTATTATCGTGACAACACCGGCCAAGATATTAACGAAACTGATTTGCGTATGTGGGCAAAAGAAGCTGATAAAAATTGCACGGTACATCAAATTATGACGCCAGAGGTTATTTCGGTTGAGGTGACTACGCCAATAAAATCAGTATCAGCCGTATTGTTGGAGAAGCATATTCATCGTGTTTTTGTCACAGAAAACAAAATTGTTGTTGGTGTTATTACCGCTATGGATGTACTGCGTTCACTACAGGCTGCTTAGCCCGTAGGCCTGATTTAATTAGGTGGTGTTATTGCTTTTTTGTCGTCACTGATTCCCTTAGTCAGTGGCGATTTTTTTTGCGTTTAAATTGGCTTTTGGGTATCTGCATCTTGGTGGTACTCCTTTAAGTTTGGGGGCATTTTAAAAGCCATCTCTTTGCTCGGCCTCTAATTTATTTGATAATAAAAACAATAACTTAACAAAATGTATTGCTACCACTTTGTGGGTATTTTAGGGTGATTTTGCAAAATCACTGCTACTGGTTAAGCCCTCACTAATGTCGCACTATTGAGTTGCAAATTGTCTTGTGATTACAGGCAATTAATTCTAACGCGTTTCACGTTTGCTTTTTACGCAGGCGTATCGCGCGATACATTAGTTAAGGAGTCGTCCCACGATGAGTCATCTTCTCGATAAATTACGTTTCTTTAAAAAGCGTCAAGAACCCTTTGCCGATGGGCATGGTGTTACCACCAATGAAGATCGCAGCTGGGAGCAGGGCTACCGTCAGCGTTGGCAGCACGACAAAATTGTACGTTCCACTCACGGCGTGAACTGCACGGGTTCATGCAGTTGGAAGATTTATGTGAAGGACGGTTTAATTACGTGGGAGACTCAGCAAACCGATTATCCGCGCACGCGTCCGAACTTACAACGGGAGTTACTCCTGGCCTAGTTCGCCTTTCAGTGGGTCTTGAATC
>CAZZEV010000328.1:0-3313 GCA_964653305.1 uncultured Cellvibrionaceae bacterium
GCAACAATCGCATGATTGGATGTCCACTCCTCGCCCACTATATTGAAGTTGGGATATTCCTCTAATAAATGCTTGCCCCATGCTGAGAGGAAATTTTTATCGGAATAAGAATAGGTATCTTCGCGAATTCCAGAAAGATTGGCGTACTCAACCCACCACACGGAATTTTGAATTAAATAGGTGGCGAGTAAGGGATTGCGTTGATTTAAATCTGGCATAGTTTTTACAAACCAACCATCGCTAAATAATTTTGCATCTTCTGGTGCTGCATGCGGGTCGTGAATGGCGGTACGGCGGTGCGTGGTCTCGGTGTATTTTTCAGGAAAATTTAACCAGTCTTTAGCGGGCATATCCGCCATCCACCAATGGCCGGAGCCTATGTGGTTGAGCACTATATCTTGAATAACGCCCACGCCTTTTTTATTGGCAGCGGCAACGTATTGTTTGAAATCTTCGTTGGTGCCAAAGCGGCTGTCGATTTTGTAGTGATTAGTGGCAGAGTAGCCGTGGTAGGAATAACGCTCCTGATTATTTTCAACCAGCGGCGTTGGCCACACCATGGTGAAACCCATGTTTGCAATATAATCCAAATGATTTTGCATGCCTTTTAAATCGCCGCCATGACGACCACCGCTAATGCTGCGATTGAATTTTTCCAATTGATCCGCTTTGGAGTCGTTAGCAGGATTACCATTGGCGAAGCGGTCTGGCATAAGCAAATAAATTGCATCACTCGTATTAAAGCCTTTGCGTACGGCTGAGTTTTTTGCGCGTGCTTCCAAGCGATAATCTGTTTTAGTAATAAGCTTATCGCCCTGCTTAAAGGCGATAGAGAATTTTCCGGGCTTGGTGGTATTGGCTATGCGTAAATTAATAAACAGGTAATTTCTATTATCGGTTTTTTCAGTGTCTACTAAGGTGACGCCTGCGTAATTAATCTCTGGGGTTAAGGCAGACATATTTTCGCCATGCACCATGAGTTGTAGCTCTGGGTGCTGCATGCCCACCCACCAGTTGAGTGGTTCTAGGTGTTTAATTTCGAATTCTTTGGCGGATACTTGCAATGAAAATAGCATTACTACCGCTAAGGCGATGATGGTTTTGGATTTGGTTGGCATTATTTTACTCCGTTACCCTTTCAATTCATTAAGCTGTTGCACATGCGGTTTAAAATTAAGCGCGCAGCCTTTTAAATAGCGTTGAATATTTTCAATTTTGTATTGATTTGCTAATTCATTACCCGGGCGCAGTTGCTCTGGGTTTGGGTAAACGCCCTTACCTGCCAGCAAACAACTCCAGGACACATTAGGGAAATAGGCGTCCAGCTTTTGTCGCTCTAATTCATCGGTAATATTTTTACCCGCAACCCATGACGAGAGGATGGATCTTAATGAAAAAGAAATTTTTTCATTGCGGCCATTTTCAATCCAATAATCGGTATCGGTACGCGAAGTAACGCGGTAGTGGCAGACGATGTAATCGCGAATGGCATCAAAGCGTGAATTAATGCGCGCATTAAATTCATCGCGGTATTGGTCGGTATATTGGCCTTTGTTATAAGCTTCAATAAAACGCACCACCGTTTCTTGCACCATATCCAACGCGGTTGCTTCTAGCGGTTCAATAAAGCCCTGCGATAGGCCGACAGCTAAACAATTTTTAGCCCAGTGCAGGGTGGCGCGGCCTACTTTAAATTTTAGGTGACGCGCTGCAACATCGGAATCTAATAAACCTAAATGCGCGCGGAATTCGGTTTCGGCTTTGTCGGCATCTACAAAGCGCGAGCTGTAAACATAGCCATTGCCGTTGCGATGGGTAAGTGGAATTTTCCACGCCCAGCCGTATTTCAAGGCAGTGGAAATAGTTTGCACTTCTATTTGTTCGCTCTGCTCGGTAGCAAACACCACTGCAGAATCATTAAATAGACTTTCTGCTGCACTGATAAATGGAACCTTAAGTGCCTGTTGCAATAACTGACTTCTAAAACCAGAGGCATCTACATATAAATCGGTGCTAATGCTTTGGCCTTCAGCGGTTTTAAGCGCACTGATATTGCCTTGCTCATTTAATACAACCTCAACTACGGTCGCTTGCACATATTTAACGCCTTTGCGTGCTGCAACTTTTGCCAAAAAATTACCGAGCAAGCCTGCATCAAAGTGATAGCCGTAATTTATTTCAAAGGGGAAATTGGGTGGCGCTATGGGTGATAATTTTTGTTTAATTAATTCGGTGGCTAAAAAGAAATGATCGGGGTGACCTTCAAGTGCAACACCGTTACGGCGCAAATGGCAGTTGTGGAAAAACGCTGGGGCGGTAAATTGATCAGGCTGACAAAGAAATGGATGAACATATTGCGTAAAGCCAGGCTTGGTTGCCCAGTCTTTAAAAGTGATGCCGACTTTATAGGTGGCTTTGCATTCAGGCATCCACTCAGATTCCTGCACACCAATGGTATCCATAAAACCTTTGAGTGGCGGCGTGGAGCCTTCGCCAACACCTATGATGCCGATATCAGGCGATTCAACCAAGGTGATATCAAAACCCTTATCTGCCCAATGGGTAGCCATTAGATTCGCGGTAATCCAACCCGCAGTTCCGCCGCCTAAAATCACAATGCTTTTTTTATTCATTTGGTATCTCTTTGGAATTCAATGCAACACTCACTACCCAATAAAAAAACCGCCCAAAAAGCATAGCTCAATGGGCGGTTGATAGAGTTCACCTACTTCAATTAGAACTTGTAGTTAACGCCTACATAGAACTGACGGCCAAACTCTTTGTATTCACCCAATACATCGTCTTCACCATAAGAAGTGATGTTCGCCGCATTGGTGATGTTGTTGGCTTCGAAAATCACATCAATGCCATTATCAAATGCGTAAGACGCTTGATAATCAACGGTGGTGTATTTCTTCGCCATAGTCGGTGTTGAGCTGCCTGGAACGGGCATGTTCATCACGTAATCGTCGCGGTAGCGAACGTTCAAGTGCGTGCTGAATTTACCCAGATCCCAGAAACCAGTAACGCTCCACACATTTTTAGACAAGCCAGGCAATGATAATTTTTTGCCGAACAAGCTGCCGCCGCCCACTTCAGTTTCACTCTCGGTGTAAGAGTAACTTGCGGTTACACCAAGGCCAGACAAAATGCCGGGCAAGTTGCTGAAGGTTTGTGTGCCTGCCAATTCAAGCCCGCGAATGTAGCCGCCTTTATCAGTGTTTTGTACGGTTTGGAACACGCCGTCAACCATGCCCGCTGGAGTTTGAATACCCAAGCTGGCGAAATCGATGGTGCCCGGTGCGTAAGAAAC
>CAZZEV010000329.1:0-3300 GCA_964653305.1 uncultured Cellvibrionaceae bacterium
GTGAATTAGCGGCCAAAATTGTAGCTGCACTGCACGCCGAACTAGAAGGCATTGCCGACAAACTTGAAATCGCCGGCCCCGGTTTTATCAATATCGATTTAAACCCCACGTGGCTTGGCCAACAAATCGCTAGCGCCCAGACCGACGCTCGTTTGAATATCGCCAGTGTCAGCGCGCCGCAGAATGTCGTTATTGACTACTCAGGCCCCAACCTCGCCAAAGAAATGCACGTAGGTCATTTGCGCTCCACCATTATTGGTGATGCGCTAGCGCGCTTGCTCGAGTTCCAAGGCCATAAGGTCATTCGCCAAAACCATGTGGGCGATTGGGGTACGCAATTCGGGATGTTGATTGCAGAACTGGAAGAAAATCAAGCCAATGCAAACGGCGAAATGATTCTCAAAGATCTAGAAGTGTTTTATCAACAAGCCAAAAAACATTTTGATGATGACGCCGCCTTTGCCGATAAAGCGCGCTCTTACGTTGTGCGCTTACAATCTGGCGATGCCGAAATGTTAAAACTTTGGCAACAGTTCAAAGATATTTCGCTGAAACACAGCACTGAAATTTACGAGCAACTCAACGTTACCTTGAACGATGAACATGTTCGCGGCGAAAGTTTTTATAACAATGACTTAGCGCCACTGGTTAAAGAATTACAAGATCAAGGTTTGGCTAGCGAAAGCGAAGGTGCACAAGTTGTATTCTTGCAAGAACTTGCCGATAAAGATGGCAACCCGTCGCCAGTGATTATTCAAAAACAAGGTGGCGGATTTTTGTATGCCACTACCGACTTGGCGGCATTGCGCTACCGTGTAAAAACATTAAACGCCAATCGCATTATGTATTTTATTGATGCGCGCCAATCGCTGCATATGCAACAAGTGTTCACCATCGCCCGCAACGCAAAATTTTCCGACGATAAATTAAGCCTTGAGCATTTGGCCTTCGGCACCATGATGGGTAACGATGGCAAGCCGTTCAAAACTCGCACTGGCGGCACGGTTAAACTCGCAGAGCTATTAACGGAAGCCGTAGAGCGCGCCGGCAATTTAGTGCGCGAGCGCAGCACTGATTTAAGCGAAAGTGAAATCACCGAAATTGCGCGCAAAGTGGGAATAGGATCAGTTAAATATTCTGACCTAAGCAAAACCCGCACTAACGATTATATTTTCAGCTGGGAAAGCATGTTGAGCTTTGAAGGTAACACCGCGCCCTATATGCAATATGCTTTCACCCGCGTACAAAGTATTTTCCGCAAAGCCGGTGTAACGCCAGAATCTTTGCAAAGCGAAATTATAATTGGCACAGAGCAAGAAAAAACTTTAGCGATTAAGCTACTGCAATTCAGCGAAGTATTAGACCAAGTTGCACGGGAAGCTTTACCGCATTTGCTGTGTACTTATCTCTACGAAATCGCCAGCTTGTACATGACCTTCTACGAAGCCTGCCCGATTTTAAAAGAAGGCATTGAACCAGAAATTCGCGATAGCCGTTTGCGTTTGTGCCATTTAGTGGCGCGCACGATTGAGCAAGGTTTGGATTTGCTAGGTATTGAAGTGATGGAAAGGATGTAGTTTCTTTCACCTATAGAATATAAAAAAGGCGACTCATCAAGTCGCCTTTTTTATTTTGTATTTTATGGTGTCAATTGGCTAACTCGATCAAGCTCGGCAAGCTTCGGCTCTATATCATAAGAAGCATTCAGAAAAACAGCGTAACTTACGCCTGATGGTAATTGTCGCACCATTGTGCTTGTACCCGGCCCACTACCACCGTGCGAACCGCTATAAGTTGCAGAACCTAATGGCTCCCCGATAACACCATAACCCGATCCGTAGTCTGGAGGCAGCCTGTAATCCTGCGCAAATAGCGCCATAGCTCTGGCCGTGGTAATAATTCCCCCCGGAGCAACCCAGTTTTTAAGATCTGCACCCTCCTCAGAACAAAGCGCCATCCTATTTGCAAAAACACTGGGACACATTTCAGCAAAAAGATAAATAGGCTCACGCGCGTCGTGCTCTAAAAGTGGCGTTGCTGCAGTTTTAAAATCAGACGCACTCACACCCAACTGCGCCATAATTTCCATTTGAACATATTTGGTGTAATCCGTAAGTGTTGCTTGCTCAATCACCATGCCTAACAAAAGATAACCAAAATTCGTGTAATTTCGATGAACGTAATCTGGCGCTCCCGGCGTAAAATCCAATGGACGTTTCATCACATGGCGAACAATATCCTCACGTGTTGGCGGGCCAGAAAGTTGTAGCAGAGTTTTAATTTCAAACTCCTGATTAAGGGGATCACCTGAAACATCCTGATACCAGCCACCCTGATGTGCAATTAATTGCTGGATAGTAATGTCTTTAGCGCGACTGTCTGAAGTTGCAGATAATAGATTCGCAGGCAACCAGCACGGAGCGTTGTTGCCTGTGCAAAATACATGATCTGAAAGAGCCAATACGCCACTAGCGCCGAGCTTACGAACCATTGCAGCCGTCACGGGTTTGGTTACGCTTGCTATACGCATTAGAGTATCGGTTTTCGCTGCAATTGTTTTGTTTGCATCCAGAAAACCATAGGCTTGCTCGTAGAGAATTTGGTCATTTTTAGCAATCGCTACAGTAGCCGCTGTTGCACCTGACTCTTGCATCAGCTGTTTCACCTGCCGGTCTAACTCTGTACTTAATACTAGTGGTGCACTACTAGCAACACTACTAGAGGCAGAGCTTAACGAAGAGATTGAAGAAGAACTTGAAGAAGAGATATTAGCGGACGAACTGGGCGTGGACGATGAAGACGAACCCGTACTGCCCCCACAACCCGACAGTAAAACAGAGAGTGTTACAAATAACAAAATACTAAGCACACGCATAAACTATTCCTTATTGACGATATAGAGGTAGGTAACATTTGTTACATGGGCGTCCCAAATGGAATGAACACAAGGTATTAAGCAGTGCAAGGGTGTAGGATTTTAAGAATGCCGTCTTGCGAGACGTGTTGAGCGGCAATTTTAGAATTTTTATTGGTTCGAATTAGCAGTTGAATGGCAGATTTTCAAAGCAGTTTGAAAAGTGAATGACTTGCAATCCCAATATTTAAATTATATCAATTTCACACACACCACTAAATTATGCAGATTTAAAATATTACTAATGTTAGGCTTAAAACAAATAACATGCGCCTAAAACACTTACGCCTACATAATTGATTAAAATGACTACAATCAAATTTTCTCGTGGAAGCTTACTAAAGCCCTTTCATGCCTCATCGCAATTTTGGTTGCTCAATATTATC
>CAZZEV010000330.1:0-231 GCA_964653305.1 uncultured Cellvibrionaceae bacterium
GTCGGTTTACCTCGCAACCGATAGCGCACCCGCGCCCATGGTAGAAGTGGTCACTTGGCTGGCGGAGCAAATGGGGGTGAAAGAGTTTTTATCAGAAGCCGCCACTAACGAACGCGGTAATAAGCGTTGCAGCAATCAGCGTTTATTGGATTCGGGATTTATGTTTCGCTACCCGAGTTTTAAAGATGGCTACACGGAACTACTTTAAGCAGGGAGTCAAAGTTCCCCCTT
>CAZZEV010000330.1:241-3295 GCA_964653305.1 uncultured Cellvibrionaceae bacterium
AAAGGGGGCTAGGGGGATTTGAAATCCTCAAATCTCCCCCAACCCCTCGTTTTCAAAGAAGGGGATATAGAGCGTTAAGGCTTCGCCGGCAATGTCGTCAGAGCCTCAAACACTAACTTTGCCACTGCCTCAGCGCCTTCTGGTTGAAAATGCGTGTTGTCTTTCAAGCCCTTGGGGTAGCCTTCAAATTTGCCTTCGGGCAAATTCATAAAATACTTTTCGCTCACATATACCTGCCCTTTGGCGTTGAATAAATCCATTGAAAGCTGATTTAGATCTATCAGGTCAACCTTCATTTCCGCTGCCAAATCTTTAACTGCTTGTGGGTAATCGCCATGGGTGTTGTGCAGTTTGCCATCCTCCCAGCGATTGTTGCGGCTCACCGACGTCATGAGGACTGGACGAGCCTTTTTTGCACGCACATTCTCCACGTACATCCGCAAGTATTGTTTGTAGCCCTCAATGGGCGTGTAGCGCTCAACTTTATCTTTAGATTGGTCGTTGTGGCCAAATTGAATCAGTACTAAATCACCGGGTTGAAGTGCATCGTAAATTTCGCGCCAGCGCCCCTCTTCAAAAAAGCTGCGCGTGCTGCGGCCTCCTTTGGCTTTGGGTTCTACTTTCACCGTTTTAGCCACATGAAGATTTTTTAAGCGCGGTAATGATTCAGCGGTAAACAGCGGTTGAAACACTTGGCCCCAACCCATTTGTGGGTAGCGTTTGGTTTTGTAATCCGGTTCGGTGCTGTAATCGGTGGCGGTGGAATCGGAAGCGATATAAATATGTGTAGTAAGATTTTGCGGCAGAGTGTTACACGATTGTAGGGTTATCAGTGTTAAACCCAAAATAAAGATTGTCAAAATACGATTGGTCATAAGCGTCCCATAATAATCTTATTAAAAGTGTTAAAGCATGAACGTATTGACCGGCTAGCAACCTGTAATTGTAATATGAACGGATCGGTTTCCTAGTGAGTGATAACCTTAGCAAAAATTAATCAGGGCGCGTGTAGTTTTCTGCATTAACAGCCTATTTTTTTGCCATAATGATATGCGAGAGATAGATTTTGATAAGGTCATTTTGACTAAAAGAAAATCATAACTATAAAAGTCAGCATGCAAATGCACGGGCTGCAAAGCGAGCGTGCTTGAATATGCCTGAACAAGAGAGCGTGCAATGAACCAAGTTGTTTTTAATTTTCACGATGTCATTTTATTAATGACTGCCATGATGTGCCTGCTGTTTTCTGCACTACTGGTGTTCACAAATCCACCTAAAAATATCAGCAACTATTTTTTAGCCGCGTTTTTGTTTACGCATGCCTTTATTCCCCTGCATGAATTAACAATGTGGGGCGCGGAATTTAAAAACACCGTGCGTGAGAATTTTCCGCACATCTACTTTATTGCCGGGTTTGCGTATTATTTGGATGCCGCCCTGCTGTATTTCTATGTGAAATCGCTGATATTCCAAGACTTCCACATTCGCCGTAAAGATTATTATCACCTCGCTCCGTTTATTCTATTTACGCTTTTTATGATACTGACGTTTTATCGCTATCCTTTTGCGCAGCGTTTGGAATGGATTAACAATCAAATTTTTGTTTATAGCTCGCATTACATTACGGTGGATTTACTCTGCAAAATATTGCGTGTAATTTACTGCGTCGCGTGTTTCAGGTTGATTTTAAAATACAAAGACCTATTGAAAGCTACGCATTCAAATATTGAAAAAGTAGATGTGCTTTGGCTAAAAATTTTAGTAGTGGGATTTTTAACCGTCACTATCATGGAAGTGTTTTTAGGCGTGGCGAAATTTGTAGGCGTGGTAATAGGGTTTGATTTTCATCACCTCAATTTAAGTTTCTTCGAGTTTGTCGGTTTAAGCGGCTACTACGTTACGTTTGTATTGGTCTGTACGCTGGTATTTACCAGCATGCGTTACTTCGCCAGTTTTGAAGCTATCCGTCAGAAAAAAGAACCCGACCAAACTAAAAAGCCGGTGCAGGAAAAATTGCTCAACCCTGAGTACGCCGAAAAAATCGACAGTCTAATGCGCAGCGATAAGCCTTATTTAATGGCTGATATAACCTTGGATATTTTGGCGGAAAAACTGGCCATTCCAGCGCGCGATTTATCCATGATTATCAATCGTCATTTCGATATTAATTTTTACGAGTTTGTGAATAACTACCGCATCGAAGAAGCTCAGAAAATTCTTATCGACCCCAAAAATAAGGACAAGACGATTACCGATGTTTACTTGGAGGTCGGCTTTAACAGTAAATCGGTCTTCAATACCTTCTTCAAAAAAATCGTTGGGCAAACGCCCTCGGAATATCGTCAGCTTCGCCAAGCGCCAGAACTGGCAAACTAACGCTCCTGATTTCCTTCCAAATGCGCAGGTTTTGGCCTGCGCGATTCATAGCCGCCCTGCATTATTGAGGTTATACTGCCCGTCGTTTACGTTGAAAGGGTTGTTATTAAGGGTGCCTTGCATGAGAAAAACATCGTTGTTTTGCCGTATTTTAGCGCTCTTGCCGGTATTGGTATTGATGGGCTGTGGCCAAAAAGGCTCGCTCTATTTACCCCAGCCCGCCAAGCCCGCCCCCGATGCCCCTAAAACTGCCCCCGCTCCTGCCGCCAAGCAAGATGCCACTGGCAAGTAATATCACCCAGATTATTTATTTTCTATTTAGAGTAAGCAGAGTTTTTTTATGCAGCATTTCACTGATCGCAACGGCGAACTTTACGCAGAAGACACATCACTCGCCGCCATTGCTGAGCGTTTTGGTACACCCACTTATGTGTACAGTCGTGCCGCCTTTACCCAACACTATTTGAATTATTCGCAGGCGCTGGGTTCGCACCCAGGCATGATTTGCTACGCGATTAAAGCCAACTCCAATCTTGGGATTTTAAATCTGCTCGCCAAACTTGGCGCAGGCTTCGATATTGTTTCTATGGGCGAGCTTGAACGTGTACTGCGCGCGGGCGGCAACCCTGCCAAAATCGTTTTCTCTGGCGTAGGTAAAACCCCAGAAGAAATGGCGCG
>CAZZEV010000331.1:0-3260 GCA_964653305.1 uncultured Cellvibrionaceae bacterium
CAAGGCTTGAGTTAAGGTCATTGAACGTTTAAGCGCGGGCGACTGCAGTGGAGCAACCAAGGCCGAGGGCACCAGTACATCTACATTCGCCTGTGCGGATACCATCAGCAGTGCAGAATCTAAAGGCTGAGCAGGAATATCGAACGTAATAACCGCCTCAGATTCATCACGACCATAAGCCACGCCCGCCAGCAAACCAGCGCCTAAGCTCACAATAAGCAATAGCAAGTGCTGGAAAAATCTGCGCGTATCGGCATTTCTCATAGGCGATTAAACTGGATGAGTGAAGTGAAAAGGTCGCTATTTATATAGGAAAAAACACAAGCTGTCGAAACTGACACCAGGTCACACTTTGGCGCCCCTCGCAAATTCAACCTAAAACCGATTACATAAAAATAATTTACGAAGGGGGAGCGGCTTTAAACGCCTAATACGTCTTATGGCTGGATAGGTGTTTTGTGCAAACAAAATAAGCAAATAATTACCCGCAATAACCCAAGATCCCTTTAGTAAAATGCACTTATAGTAAAATGCACTTAAATAGGCGTTAAGATGAATTCACGCTATGCTTTAGCACAATTGAACGCTGTATTTTGGCGGCCCGATGCACACTGCATTCGCCCCGCTATTCGTGAGCGCTAACCAACCATGCGCACACAACCAAAACGTCGGACAGATATGAGCACAGATAATAAAGAAGATTATGTGCGTGATATCTATCTGCAACATCGTGAAGAACTTTGCCATTACATTGTGAATAAATGTGGGGTGAAATTCAGTGAGGCTGAAGACATAGTGCATTCAGCCTTTGCGCGTTTTGTTGCAATGGAATCACCTTTTTCGGTGGAGAACCCCCGTGCATTTTTATATACAACCAGCTACAACATTGCCATAGATGTAAAACGGCACAACCAAGTACAAAACCGCTACGAACAAGCGGTGGTGGATAACGATGCAGCAATTGTTACTGCGCTAGGCCCTGAACAAGAAGTTGAGGGCAAACAACGTTTAGGGATTATTTCACGCGCGCTTTGGGGCATGCCACAGAAGCGCCGGCAGCTACTCATGATGAGCCGCTTTGATGGATTATCTTATGCAGAAATTGCACGCCAGGTTGGCCTGTCTGAAACAGTCGTACGTAAACATGTCTCCAATGCCTTGGCAGATTGCCACAAAGCATTACAGGCTCAAGGTTAGTAGTTGCGGAATTTAATTATGCAAGTAGATCAGTTGGAACGCATCGATAACGAAGCCAGAGAATGGTTTACGTTAATGCAGTCGGGTTCCGTGAAAGCAACAGAGCAACAGGCATTGCAACAATGGTTGCAAGCCGATGCTGCACACCAAAAAGCGTACGATCAATATCAATTGATTTGGCAAGACTTGGGCAATTTGCACGCCCAAGAAGTCGCTGCATTTAAACGCTCAACAAGGCCGCCGCTACTAGCAATAATAGGCAATGGCTTACGCAGTATTCTGGCTGGCTTATCGCTATTAAATCCAAAATCACAATTTGGTCTTGCCTTGGCATCGGTCGCCATTTTAGCGATTGTTATTATTGGCTTGCAGCCCGAAAAAATTGTAGTGCAAGAATTTGCGACAACAACCGGCGAAGTAAAAAACATTACCCTTGCCGATGGCAGTGAAATAACACTGGGCGCAAAATCGCAATTAAAAGCCTGGGCTACAGATAAAGAGCGCCGCATTATTTTAGTCAGTGGCCAAGCATTTTTTAAAGTTGCCAAAAATCCGCAGCGCCCTTTTTGGGTCGATGCTGGTGAAACTAAAGTGCGCGTAGTAGGCACACAATTTGATGTACGCAAGGGCTCAGACCGCACCCGCGTTGCCGTATTAGAAGGCATCGTGAATGTTTCTATTGTGAACGCTTCTGGCGCAAATAAATCCACTTCAACTACTCCCGTGGTACTCACGGCAGGGCAGCAAGTTACGCGTTTAAATGCAGGAAGTTTTGAAGCGGTAAATGCCATTTCAGTATCTGAGCTGGAATCATGGCGCAATGGCCGCCTGATTTATTTGCGCGCAAGCCTTGCGGATGTTGTGGCCGATGCCAATCGCTATTTTAAGGGCTCGATTAGTTTAGGCTCAAAAAATCTGGCGGATTTAAAAGTAACCGCAGCGGTAAGCACCGATCAAATGGATGCATTAACCGATATGCTTGCCAGCTCATTACCCGTTGTACTGCAACGCGATGCACAAAATAATATTGTGATTATGTCGCGTAGCGATGTGGATTCAATACCGCACACTTCGAAATAAAAATTCTGCAATGCCCTTCCCAGCAAAATCCGTTTGGCTGGGAATCTTCATCACTCCCACCAAATCAAGTAGGGAGTCGTCATCCTGCAAGGATCCAGCGCCTTTAAAAAAATAGAAGTCACTGGATCCCTACGGGATGACGCTAAAGCGCTTAAGTAAGTGCCATGCTACTCATATCCCAAACAAATCCCCAACCAAAAGAACTATCCCATTCAATTCAAAAAAAATATTTCCCCCCATAGGAGCGGATTCGCTATAGCTCTCCGTCTTAAGCATAACGTGTTTTCAGATAATCAAGATAAGTGGCACGTTGATTCAATGCTCCTCCCATTATTAACAATAAATTTTCAGGGGAAATACTCAGAATGTATCAAAAACGAAAATTATCGAGCGCCATTATTGCAATTACTGCAGCCATGTCAGCAGCTCAATACACCTACGCGCAAGAAGAATCTGGTAGCGATGTAGAGGAAGTTATAGTTCAAGGTATTCGCGGCAGCTTGATGCGCTCGCAAGATATTAAACGCGATGGCAATGGTGTAGTGGATGCGATTTCATCAGAAGACATCGGCAAGTTTCCCGATCAAAACCTCGCGGAATCTTTACAGCGTATTACCGGTGTTTCTATCGACCGGTCGGGCGGTGAAGGTAAATTAATTACCGTACGCGGCTTCGGCCCAGACTTCAATACGGTATTGGTAAACGGCCGCCAAATGGCTTCTGAAAACGATACGCGCGCATTTAGTTTTGACACTATTTCTGCGGATATGGTTAACAGCATTAATGTATTTAAAACTGCTACCGCGACGCAACAATCGGGCGGTATTGGCGCAACAGTAAATATTACAACTGCGCGCCCACTAGCGTTGGATGGTCTTAAAATCGCAGGCTCCATTAAAGCCATTAACGACGACAACAGCGGCGAAACCTCACCCGAATATTCCGCATTAATTAGCGATACTTTTAATGACGGCACCTTTGGC
>CAZZEV010000332.1:0-3256 GCA_964653305.1 uncultured Cellvibrionaceae bacterium
GGAGCAAGTTGCGGAAGAGGCGCAGCGCAAAGCGGAAGAAAATACAACACAAGAGCGCCAAGCTCATATTCAACAACTGCAAGCGCTATTAGCCTCTATCGTCAGCAGCGATGTCAATGTAGATGAAACCCAAGCGCTGCTCAAACTCTTGAATTCAGCTTGGGAAGCCTTAGCCTCGGTTAAAGCGCCAAGCGCGAGCGAACAGAAAACCGTTAGCAATTTAAACCGCGTTATTGCCGATGAATTAGCGAATCACAGTGCCCACGGCAGTTTGGCTGCACACAAAGCCCAGTTTGAAAATTTTGTAGCGGGTGCGTCGGAAGAAGCGAGCGCGCATTATCAATCGCTGAAAAAACGTGTGAATGGTTTGGTAGCAACTTTTAAAGACCAAATGCATGACTTTAAAGAGGAGGTGCCTGAAGCGATTGCCGCAGCGCAAGCGACCTATCAAGAGTGGGAAAAAGCATCTGAGAAAAAAGCCGCTGAATTGCAAGCTACCCAGCGCCATATCGCGGGTTTAATTCGCAAGGCCAATGAAACTGTAAGCTCTGGCGTACTAGGCAAAGCCATGGGCATTCGCCGTGCTATTGATGAAAAATTGCAAAGCCTTGAACAATTGCCTAATCATTTATCTAATCAACTTGAACAGCTGGATGAAACCCTCGCCAAATTACAAGATTGGAAAGATTACGCGGTGCAACCTAAAAAACATGAGCTGATCGCTCAATTAGAAGCGCTGGATGGCAGTAAGGAGCACCCGGAAACCCTCGCCAATAAAATCAAACGCATTCAAGATGAATGGCGCGCGCTGAGCAAAGGCGGTAAAGATCAGGATCAAGACTTGTGGGAGAAATTCCATGAGCTAGCGCAAAAGGTTTATCAACCTTGCCGCGATTATTTTGCTGAACAAACGGCCATTCGCCAAAGTAATTTGAACTCTTGTAAACAACTAGTTGAACAATTACAGGGCTACCTGCAAAACCACGATTGGCCGAAGGCCAACTGGAAGGATGTAGAAAAAGTAATCCGCGTAGCCCGTACCGAATGGCGCAACTACACGCCTACTGAGCGAGCGGCCACACAACCTGTGCTGGCCGATTTTGAAGCCGTGCTCGCGGGTATTCAACAAAAATTACACGATGAGTTTGCTAAAAACGCCACGCTCAAAAAAGAATTAATTGTACAGGCACAACAATTGGTAGGCCTTGAAGATTCGCGAAAAGCCACCGATGAAGTGAAAAAGCTGCAAGCCAAATGGCAAACCATTGGCGCCAGCTTGCGTAAAGAAGAACAACAACTTTGGCACGAGTTTAGAGATGTGTGTGATGCCGTGTTTGCCAAGCGCCAACAACAATCGGCAGAGTTTAAAGCAGAGTTGGATGCTAACTTAGCCGTCGCTAAAAACTTAATCGTTGAACTTGAAGGCTTAACCGCGCTTACTGCACAAGCCTTAATCGATGCACGTAAACGTGTAGATGAAGTACGCCAAGAATTTGGTGGTCTAGGTCAATTCCCCAAAGCGCAAGTGAATGAAGTCAAAGCGGCTTTTAATCAAGCGGCGGAAGCCTTTGAACAAAAATTGAAAGACGAGCGCATCGCCCTTAAGCAACAAATTTGGGTCAATTTATTTTCAGCCAATAAAATTGTGAATGATTATGAGTTGGCACTGGTTAAAGGTAAGTTGCCAGACTTGGCTGATCAAGCTGAGTTGCAAACGCAGATCGATTCTATTACCCAATGGCCATCGGGCGGGTTAAAAGCAATTCAACAAAAACTGGCGCGCGCCAATGGCAGCGCAGATATAACTGAGAATTTAAATGCGTTGCGTGAACTCTGTATTCGCGCCGATATTTTAACCGATTCTGCAACACCGGCATCTGAACAAGCTTTACGCACTGCATTTCAAGTCAATCAGTTGCAACAGAATTTCGGCCGCAAAACTCAGGATGCAACATCAGAGTTTGAAAACCTCGTGTTTGAGTGGATTGCGGTAGGTGCTGTTGACGCGAAAGACTATGAGCCTTTATTTGCGCGTTTTAATGCGTGCAGATTAAAAGCAGCGAATTAAGTTTTTTAAATGAAATCCATTTTTCGCACACTCAAACGCCTTGTTCTGCTAATGCTTGCAGTTTTGCTCGCCTATCAATTCTGGGTGTTTGGGTGGGTATTGTGGTGGAAATGGAATCCCGTTTCCGAAACAAGCTTTATGGAAATTCGTTTAGACGAATTGCAGGAAAAAAATCCCCAAGCGAAGTTGCAGTATCAGTGGGTGCCCTACGAGAAGATATCCGTGAACTTAAAGCGTGCAGTGGTTGCCGCAGAGGATGATAAGTTTATGGAACATAACGGGTTCGATTGGGCGGGTATTGAATACGCACTCAAGAAGAATCAACGTAAGGGAAAAAAGGTTGCCGGTGGCTCCACCATTACCCAGCAGCTGGCTAAGAATTTGTTTCTATCGCCTTCGCGCTCTTATTTTCGCAAGCTCGAAGAAGCGGTAATCGCTTTAATGATTGAAGCTCTGTGGGATAAGCGCCGAATTCTGGAAGTGTATTTAAATGTGGTGGAGTGGGGCAGCGGCGTCTTTGGTGCAGAAGCGGGTGCTCGTCGTCATTTTGGTCAGTCGGCTGTTTCCCTGAGCGCTTCTCAGGCGGCGCGTATGGCAGTCATGTTGCCCAGTCCGCGCCGCTTTGAAAAGCGCTTTCCCGCTTACGTGACCGAGCATGCGCAGTCGGTACAGCAGCGTATGAACTACTCCAGCGTGCCGCGTTAGATTGCCCGGTTGGGCATTTTTCTGTACAAAGAAGCCCTAAATCTTATGGTTTTAAACCCTCACTTGTGGTTCTCGCTAGCGACCGCTTAGGCTATAATCGCGAGCTTTTTCGGGGTTTAGGCTCCAAAAACGGGTTTAAATCGTCGTTCGATCTTGTAGTTAGAGTTATCTTGAGAGTTAGTAATGCCTATTTATGAGTACCAATGTGAGTCTTGCGGTCATGCATTAGAGGCCTTGCAGCGCCTCAGTGATCCGCTCTTGGTTGATTGCCCTACCTGTAATAAGCCAGCGTTGAAGAAGCAAATTTCGGCAGCAGGCTTTCGTCTGAAAGGCGGTGGTTGGTACGAAACTGATTTTAAATCGGGCAATAAAAAGAATTTAGCCGGCGATTCATCGTCGGGAGCTAGTGCAGCGCCAGCCGCCAGCACTAGCACTAAAGCCGCGGACTAATCGAGACTTCTAATTAGAGCCTCCGATCTAATC
>CAZZEV010000333.1:0-1281 GCA_964653305.1 uncultured Cellvibrionaceae bacterium
CAGAGCCGCAAGAATTTTCTGAGGCAGTATGTTCAGTTTTGGCGAGTGATGACTATTGGTCTCGTTATTCTGAGAAGGGAAATGCGTATATTGCCAGTCGTTATTCTTTAGACGCAATGAAGCAATCTTTGGCGATCGCATTTGGTATTTCTGAGTGGAAATAAGGTTATGTATCTAAATCAACTATTAATACCAAGCAAAAATAATATAGATATTTTTCGATTAATTGCAGCGCTCTTAGTTATTTATGGCCACGCACCCGCATTTGTGGAGAACTCAGGGCGGGGTGATGTTGTGGCTCAGCTGTTGGGATTTGATTATTCTGGCTCCTTAGCGGTTAAGTTTTTTTTCATGCTGAGCGGCCTGCTTGTTACCGCGAGCTTCTTATCTAAGCCACAGATAGGTGAATTTATTGTTAAACGTGCGGCCCGTATTCTCCCGGGATTGTTTGTTTGTTTATGTGTCTCAGTATTTATTGTTGGCCCTTGGTTTACTCGTCTTAGTCTGGTGGATTATTTTTCAAGCGCGCAGACGTGGAATTATCTGATCCATAATACATTCCTATACAACATAGAGTGGCGTTTACCCGGTGTTTTTGATGACAGCAAACACGGGCTGAATGGATCGCTGTGGACCTTGCCTTTGGAGGTGGTGTGTTATCTGTTTCTCGCGGCAATTTATGGTCTAGGAATTTGGCGCATACAATGGCTAACAAATGTAGTCTTGCTGAGTGTAATTTATATTTCCTTTTTTATGCCGCACTTAATGATTCCATTATTTGCCAATAATCAGGAGTCTCATCTTTTGCCGGGATGCTTTGCGCTCGGTGCGCTCTTCGCGAGTAATCAAAATCGTATTCTTATTAATACCCAAGGTATTCTGGCGCTCGTGTTATTAACCACGTTGCTTTGGGGCAGTGGTTTGAAAACTCTCGCGTTTTATGTGACTTTTCTTTACAGCTGTTTATACCTTAGTTCTCATAAGTTCGTTGTTGAAAAGTTAAAAATGCCGGCAGACCCCTCTTATGGCGTTTACATTTATGGCTTTGTTATTCAGCAGTGTCTCGCGCACATGTTTCCCACCCATGGCATTTTATTTAATCAGGTTTTTTCTGCCTTAATTGCTTTAGCAATAGGTCTGTTATCCTGGTATTGGATTGAAAAGCCCAGTATCTCTCTCGTTAAAAAACTACTGGCGCCGAGCGGCTCTTCAATGAATACGGGTGGGCGAGGGATTGTTATGAAAAAAAATATTATGCCGTTGATCTCAGGTAAGAAGCCG
>CAZZEV010000333.1:1381-3254 GCA_964653305.1 uncultured Cellvibrionaceae bacterium
TACTGCTTCATTTTATTTACGCAGCCCTATCTATATACGTTCTACTCGCAGGATATCGGTTCGCAATTATCGTACTTGCTGCTGCTTTCAGGAATATCAGCTTTTTATTTTCTGTATGAAAGGTATTTGATTGGATCAGCAGTGGCGCTTTTCTGCTTCAGTGTGTGTGCGTTTTTGATTAAAGAAACCTATATTCTTTCTGTATCGTTCGTCGCTTTTTGTTGGTTTTTTTTCTATTGGAAGCGAAGTGTAGTCACAGCGTTTGCACCTGGTGTTGCTATATTTATTGCTGCAGTCATTGCAGCCGTAGTAAATCTCCGAACCAAATCCGTATTTGTTAATTTAGATGCCGACCATGGCTCTGACTATCATATTAGTTTGGATGTGTTGAGTGTTCTTAAAGAGCTCAGTCGTTATGGGCGAGAGGGCATCACCCCGATATTGGTGATAGCCTTGGGGTTGATCGCATTTTTTGTGTATAAGCACTACAAAAATAGACTCTTGCTTGCTGTATTTTTTATATGCATCGCCTTCGCTCTATTAGCTTGGCTACCCAATGCGCTTTTACCCTTTCATCACTATCAAGGCTATTCGTTCAACGGGCTTTATATTTGTTTTGCTGCGGTATTTTTCTTGGCGAAAATGGCTCAGGATAAAATATTATCCAAACGGATTTTCTGGGGCATGATCATCGTGTTATTGGTTAGCCCAATCTCTAGCTTAAAAAAATACAAGGATGACAGAAACCAATGGGTACTTGCGATGGAATCTGTACAGACAAATATGCTCGCCGGATTTAGAAAGGCGACCGCGCAGTTGTTAACTTTGGATCAGCCCGTGACTGTATTGATTACAGGAATTAGCTCGCCGTTTCATCCATTTGTTTTCCCGGAATCAATTCGATCTTTTGCAGGTGGCGATAAAGTTACTACTTACTACTTTGTTGTGCCTAAAGAATTCCCAAATAACCTAGGGAAAAAAATCGATTTGGTTCAGTACATTTCTGAAACAGATAAGAATACCCTGTCTGCCGATCAGGAATGGCAATTTGATAAAGATGGAAAACTTGTTGCGGTGTTAAAAAAGTAAAAGAATCATTTTAGGCGGCTGAAAGGACTTGGCCGATAGAAGGTTGATGAAGTGGATTTATAATATGCTCGTTTTTTTTGCTAACATTATTGAGAATAAAATAGAGTCCAAGCTATTTCATTTTGTTTCTGCAAGATTGCAGAGCATCAGTTGATTAGTCGGGTGTAATTGCTTTCAATACTCCATTCTTAACAAAGAGGTCGTCAAGTGTCTCCCCAGGTATGATCGGCTTGTTGCTAGGAGCTGGCCGCATACCATCGCAGATAAAACGCTTAATGAGCTGTTCAACACTAATGCCTTTCTCGTCGGCCATAACCTTCATTTTATCTACGATGGTTTCTCTGTCGGAAAATTCGATGTGATAGATCGGCATCTCTAAATCTCCTATTGGACTCGTAACTATTAGGTCTAACATACTGTGTTGATAGTAAAGGTTGCTCCAGCATTTGAATAGCGGAGTAGTTCTATTGAAAACCTGTTGTTTAAGTCTTTTGTCCCTTTTTCCAATTTTCAAATTCAGAGGGTCGTAATCCGTAGCGTGATAAAACACCTTCGTGCAGACGACGCAGCTCTTCGATGATGAGTGCTTGTACATTGGTGCAGTCCGCCTCGGGCACACTCTTTTCAACCGTATCTTTAATGCACGCTAATTCATCTCTATCGGGGTGTGTGACGATAGTGTGAATGGTACTTTTGATTAGCTCTCGCCATAGTAAGCGTGCAGGGTCAGGCTCCGCTAAATCTTGCTTAATGGCAATGTACTCTTGCGTTGAGCGTTCGTACG
>CAZZEV010000334.1:0-3238 GCA_964653305.1 uncultured Cellvibrionaceae bacterium
GCTATGCATAATAAGATTATACAACCCACCACTCATATTATGCTGCCGCCTCCAAAGGTTTTGGGAAGTTCAGCAGCAAATTGCGGTAATATTCATATTGCTTCTGGCGCAGCTCAATTTCTCGCGGCAAGCCTTCTTGTAGCGAGTTGGTGAGGACATCGAATTTATCGAGAATGGCTACGACACGGCTTTGCTCCTCAGGGGACGGAACAGGTATCAATATCTTGCTCAAATCGTCAGCATTTACTTGCCGTACTTTTGTGCCAGTGATATAAGGTCTTTTCTGCTTTTGAAACTGCTCAGTTTGAAAAAAGTAAGAAACGAATTTAGGGTTTAATTTATGCCTATATATGCAAGCATGGTTGCTTACTGCGATGTCTTCACTCCCCAGCCAAGCAACGACCTTACAGACATCTTCATCGTTCTCGCTTGTTGTTGCTATAACTAAATCCCTTGATTTAGCTTTGCGAGATTTCTTAGCAAATTCTTCTGAAACAAATGTTTTTGTCTTATCAGCATATGTGCCGTAATGCGTATAAATTTGACCGTAGTGAATACAGCCAACACCAGATTCGGTAAAATCTTTTTTCTGCAATCCGCCACCTCGAATGAATCTGCCAATGCGGTCATGCCCCATAGGTAAATGCTCAACTCCACTATCAAAGTTCAACAACTGCTCGCGGTAATAATTATATTGTTTTTTACGAGCTGTAAGCTCGGCTGTAAGCTCGGCAAATGCGTCCAAAATCCGCACAATCTCTGCCTGAATCGCTAGCGACTTCTTCGGGTTTTCTGGGCATGGAATGGGGATTTTTATTTTTTCCATTAGTGCCTTTGAGCTTAAATTAGGCTGCGCCACTCCGCCTGCAATAATGTAAATATTCGCAACTTTTAAAAGTAGATAATGGTATAAATAGCGATTATTCAGAATACCTTTTTTAGGTAAAAACTTCCCTACTCGTTGATTGAGATATGCGGCTTGCTCATGATTGTAAAATCCAATTTTACCAGTGGTTGCTCCAGACATAGCAACTAAAATATCCCCATAAACAACCTCGTAGGAGGTCATATTTTCTTTGTAATCAGCAGAATCGAAATATTTCACGTCAGACAAGTCAACAGTTTTACCGTTTACGTTTGCGATCCTTATTATTGGTAATCCATTTTCTCTAAATAGGTTGCTTTTGAATGCAAAACCATTTTTGAAGTTGCAAACTTCCTCCAGCGTCTTCCACTCTACCCCCATACCATCCAGCAATTTTTCTAAGTAGCTCATGCCTCAATCTCCGCAACAATAGCGTCAATATCTGCGCGTAGGCGATTGATTTTGCCAACTGTGGTTTCTATCTCTGCATTGAGCTCAGTAATATCCACCACCTCGCGATTATCTTTGGCTTCCACATAGCTGCTTACTGACAGATTGTAATCATTGGCTACAATCTTTTCATAAGGCGCTGACCTAGCAAAATAATCGATATTCTCTTTGCTGTCAAAAACCCCTATTATCTCTTCTAGATGTTTATCGGTCAGGATGTTGTTGTTGGTTTCTTTCTTGAACAAACCACTGGCATCAATAAACTGGACGCTGATGTTTCTTTTGTTTTTGGCAAGCACCAAAATCGTCACGGCAATGCTAGTGCCATAGAACAGGTTAGGCGCGAGTGAAATAACGGTTTCTACATAGTTATTATCCACCAGATATTTTCGGATTTGCCGTTCCGCCCCGCCACGGTAAAAAATGCCAGGGAAGCACACAATCGCAGCGCGACCTTTGCTGGAAAGGTAACTGAGCGCATGCAGCACAAAAGCAAAATCTGCCTTGGATTTAGGCGCGAGTACTCCTGCGGGAGCGAAACGATCGTTGTTGATCAGCGTTGGGTCATCGGAACCTATCCACTTCACGGAATAAGGCGGATTGGAGACGATGGCATCAAACGGCTTGTCACCACCAAAATGCGGCTCGATCAGAGTATTGCCCAGCTTGATATTGAACTTGTCATAGTTGATGTTGTGTAGAAACATATTCATCCGCGCCAAGTTGTAGGTCGTGTGATTGATCTCCTGACCAAAAAACCCCTCTTCGATAATATGCGCGTCAAAGTGCTTTTTGGCTTGCAGCAGCAGCGAACCAGAACCACAAGCAGGGTCGTAAATCTTGTTCACGCTGGTTTGCTTGTGCATGGCGAGCTGCGCAATCAGCTTAGACACATGTTGCGGGGTGAAAAACTCGCCCCCAGATTTGCCGGCATTGGCTGCGTAGTTGGAGATGAGGAATTCGTAAGCGTCCCCGAACAGGTCAATCTGGCTGCCATGAAAATCACCAAATTCTAGTCCTGCCACACCTTTCAGTACGGCGGTCAAACGGGTGTTTTTATCTTTCACCGTATTGCCTAAGCGGTTGCTGGTTGTGTCAAAGTCAGCAAATAGCCCTTTGATATCTCCTTCCGAAGGGTAGCCGTTGGCAGAGGACTCAATTGCGGCAAAGATTTTAGCTAAGTCTGTGTTCAGGCTTTTATTGGTGTTGGCGTTTTTTGCGACATTCGCGAACAGTTGGCTTGGATAGATGAAGTAGCCTTTGGTTTTGATGGCATCGGCTTTAATCTCTGGCGTAATCACATTATCAAGCAGTTCTGCATAATTGATGCTGTCGTCATCGGCTTTGATATAGAGGGCAAAGTTTTCGCTGATAAAGCGGTAAAACAGAGTGCCAAGCACGTACTGTTTAAAGTCCCAGCCATCGACTGCGCCGCGAACATCATTGGCGATCTGCCAGATCTGGCGTTGTAGGGCGGCGCGTTGTTGAGCGCTTGTCATGCTTTATTCCTTTTTATTTCTGCTCTTGTTGACGAATCCAGCGATCAATCTTACTGCGCCTCAACGCCATGAACCGCCAACCTTGAATCCCGGGATTCTACCTCACGCTGCCAATGCATATGCATTTTTCTCTTTAAGTTTTAGATAATCCGCGATTTCTTGATAGTGATGATCTCATCCTCTATACGCTGCGCCCCAAGTTTGATTCAAACAGTAGCATAAAAAATATAAGTAATCATAGAAAAAACAAGAAAAATGCTTTAATCCAGAGGAGAGAACAATTAATTATATTTAAAAATCAAGAAAGCAATAGGCTAGAAACAGCTTGTCATCAACTTATTATTGATCTTCTAAAAAAGCATATCACTTTTATCTTGATGAACAATTAGACTTAATAGAAACTGCTATTAAAGAGCTTTATAGT
>CAZZEV010000335.1:0-3236 GCA_964653305.1 uncultured Cellvibrionaceae bacterium
GGAATTCATTGGCATTTCCATAAGTCAGTAAAAAACAGTTCAGCAAAATATGTGATGATTTTACAGGTTTACGGGTGTCACCTCTAGATTTTATTTTGCGCTCACTTTTAGCGGTTCATTTATGGATTTTTTGTATTGATTGGGTGTAAGCCCGGTTTTCTCTTTAAACACTTTGTAAAAGCTATTGCGATTGTTAAAGCCTGAGCGGTAGGCGATGTCGGCAATGGTGAGTTCACTTTCATTAGTAGCTAAAAATTGTAGTGATTCCTGATAGCGTAAGTCATTTAAAAAATCATAAAAGCTGGTGGATTTGTGAATGTTCAACAGCTCAGAAAGTTGATGACTGGTTACCCCTAAAAGCGATGCCAACTTTGGTAGTGAAATATCTTCGTCTAAATGGGGCTTATGATTCCTTACCAAATCTTGCAGTTGTTCATCTAGTTGTTTTGCGGCCTCTGGGCTGAGTTCTATGCTGCGTAAATGTGGCTTACTATTCGGTTGTGGTTCTTCTGCTGGTGATAAATCTTCAGGGGTTAGATTATGGAAAAAGACTTCGGGCTGATAAATTGAAAAGAGTGCGATGGTATTAACGAAAATGGCGATAAGGCTGGCAATAGCTGCTAAGGCGATAAGTGAAGGTATATGACCGAGCAATGCATTAGTAAAGACAAAAACATCGAATAGCATCACAAAAAGTAAACAGGTTACTAAATAAATCAACCAATAATAGGTTGTATTTTTAAACTGGCTGGTAAGTCTTAAAATTTTAAGGCGTTCTGATTTTAGTAAATATGCGGCGTAAACTAAATAACCGAATACCTGAATAAATAGCAGCGAGACCATAATTGAAAAGCTAATCCATTGCAGATTGAATATATCGTGCAAGAGCGAAAGCAGAAACGGTAAGGTTTGAATAATATAGCTACGGCGACTAACAGGTTTTAGTGAAATATGACGAATCAGTGCCACCATAATGGGGCCATAGCACCAAGTTAGCTTTTGACTAATCAATGTAATCCAGTGTATGGGTTGTGCGCTAACTAGGTGAATATAAGCATTGAGCGGAGGAGTGAGTAGTAAGGCAATAAAACCAAGAATGGTGTATTTGACTTTGCGGTCGCCGCGACGGCTAATCAACAAATTCAAGCAAGTCCAGCAGCCTAGGCTAAACGAAAAAATAAACCAAACTTTTAATAGTTCAACACTGGTAGGCGTCATAGGCTTTAACTTTTTATACTGTAAGTAATCTAAACGGTAATTTATCCTTACCGTTTAGATTTTTATTTTGATTAATTAGGTGCTGTTTCGAAGGTGCCAGTAAATGTTATAAACCCATTCCCCAAATTCTGAAACCAAGTGCCGGATGTTGGTGTTTCAAAAGTGTAAACCATTGTGTAGGGGAGCGTGAATAAATTGCTAATTTGAATTGATTCTTCTACAGCGGTGTTGGCCGATATTTTTTTGTAGTTATAGGTTCCATGAGAATCGAGCGTCAATGGGCCATATCCCTTAATAAGAAAGCTTCCATCCTGCGCATAGGTTTGTAGCGCTATGCCTTTTTTGGGGTATACATCAGGCGGCAAATTGGATTCGGCATTCTTAATAAATAGCGCGATATTCAAACCTGCATTTGTTTCGGGTGCTAAATGTTGCTCTGCGGGTAGGTTGGATGGAACTAAGGTAAATCTCCCTGAAAATTTTATTTGTCCGTTACCAAAATCTTCTTCCCAAGTTCCGCTAGTCGCTGTTTCAAAAATGTATTTCGTGGTGTAAGGCGTATTGTTAACAGAAACATCAATAGATTTTTCTGTGGCCGTATTAAACCCCGTGCGTTGGTATTTATAGGTGCCGTAAAATGACTGCTGGCTTTCGGGTACCTGACCTTGCATGGTTTCTGTGCCTTGTGCAGTAAATGTCCCATTTTTTTTAAAACGCTTTACCACAGCCCCTTTGAAGGGGTAACCGCTTGGGTAGGTGGTAACTGCCTTTTCAATTTGTAAAACCATATCAAATCCCACCAGCGTCGCAGGTGCGCCGAAGTCGGTGCAATCTTTTTTATCTTTGTGATCGGGTGATGCATGGAGCGTGCTACTGCCGATGATGAGTAGGCAGGCTGTAAGCATTTTTAGTTTACGTAATAGGTTCATGGAGTATTCCTTCGGTTATTCACAAGAGATTGAACGCGAGCCATCAATAATGGCTACAGAATTCTTGCGTAATAAAAGTTAGGAAAGTGTTTTTCCATCCAAAATGACAGGGTTTTAAGGGGATATTGAGTATTTGATTATTAATATGGCGTGTAAAAAGAAAAAGGCCAAACTTGCGTTTGGCCTTTTTTAGGTTTTGGGCGTGAATTTTATTCGCCCGCTAAACCAACATATACTTCATGCACATCGTCGTCTTCATCAATCGCAGCCAAGAAAGCTTCAACTTCTTCTAAGGCTTCGCCTGACAAGCTCACCGGATTTTTTGGGCGGTAGCCAATTTTCGCAGATTCTACGGTGAAACCTTGATCGGGCAGGGCTTTTTGCACTAAGTCCAAATCCGTAATGTCAGTAATAAAAGTGGCAGTGCCATCGTCATTGATTTCAAAGTCTTGCGCGCCCGCCTCAATGGCTGCCATTTCAGCGTCGGCATCTTTGTTCGCGGGCGATGCTTCAATCATCCCCACATGTTCAAAGTCCCAAGACACAGAACCAGAAGCGCCCAATTGGCCTTTGCGGAATAAACCGCGAATGTTAGAGATGGTGCGGTTTACGTTATCCGTTAAACATTCAACAATGACTGGCACTTGGTGCGGTGCAAAACCTTCGTAGGTTAACTTTTCGTAGCTGATGCCGCCGTCTAATTGGCCTGAACCTTTTTTAATGGCGCGCTCTAAGGTTTCGCGAGTCATGGACGCTTTTTTCGCTTGCACAATAGCAAGGCGCAAGCGCGGGTTCATATCTGGGTCTGCACCGTTGCGTGCGGCAATCATGATTTCTTTGGTGAGTTTGGTAAATAATTTACCTTTTGCACTGGCTGCCGCTTCGCGGCCTTTAGCTTTCCATTGAGCGCCCATAATTTTTATCTCGCTTGAATGTGTAAAAAATTTGCGGGTCTAAACCCACGATGAAAATATAAAAATTAATTCTTATGCAACGCAGTATTCAATTGCAATGCACTTTTATTGGTAACCACTTCTACACGGCCGCTGATTGAATTGCGGCGGAAAACCAAATCAGATACGTTCGCCA
>CAZZEV010000336.1:0-3232 GCA_964653305.1 uncultured Cellvibrionaceae bacterium
ATGTCGTACTCGCGCTTGGCCATAGTGCGCGCGATACCTTTCGTAAAATTCACGAGCGCGGCATTTATGTAGAGGCAAAACCTTTTGCGGTTGGCTTCAGGATTGAACACCCGCAATCGCTAATCGATAAAGCGCGTTTAGGAAAATATGCGGGTCACCCTGAATTGGGTGCAGCAGATTACAAGTTGGTTTATCACGCCAAAAATGGCCGCGCGGTGTACAGCTTTTGTATGTGCCCCGGCGGAACTGTGGTTGCAGCAACCTCAGAACCGAATCGCGTTGTCACCAACGGCATGAGTCAATATTCACGTAATGAACGCAATGCGAACTCGGGGATTGTGGTTGGTATTACGCCCGAAGAAGATTTTCCCGGTGGCCCATTAGCCGGTGTTGAGTTGCAAGAAAAATTAGAATCCCTCGCTTACACATTAGGCGGCAGCGATTACTGCGCGCCGGGGCAATTGGTGGGCGATTTTATTCGTAACAAAGCTTCGAGCGAGTTTGGTGAAGTAGAACCTTCGTATAAACCCGGTGTGTTACTGGGCGATTTAACACCATCACTTCCGAGTTATGTGATTGAAGCGATTCGCGAAGCCCTGCCCGAATTTGGCAAACAAATTCGCGGATTTGATCGCGATGACGCAATTCTTACGGGAATTGAAACTCGCACCTCTTCGCCCGTGCGCATTAAACGTGATAACGATTCGTTACAAAGTTTAAATACACGCGGCTTGTATCCCGCCGGTGAAGGCGCGGGTTATGCGGGCGGAATTTTGTCGGCGGGTGTAGATGGAATTAAAGTTGCGGAAGCTGTGGCAGTGGCGATGCTTGCGGATTTGAGCTCATGAAACTCGACGACGTAAAAAAACTACAGCAAAAAAAATACCGCGAAGAGCTCGGCCATTTTTTGGTAGAAGGTGAACACCTTGTGCTTGAGTTGAAAAATGCAGCCGTACATATTCCCGAACTTAAAAACAGCGAGCTTTTCGTCACTGAAGACTATGAACACTGGCAAACAGATTTTAGAAAAAATCTGATTACCGAAAAACAAATGGCGCAAATTTCGGATACCAAATCCCCCCAGGGAATTCTTGCAGTAGTGCCTTTCTTGCCAGCATCAGATCACGCAGCGCAAAACGAGCGCGCAATTTATCTACACGAAGTACAAGACCCGGGCAACCTAGGTACTATTTTGCGCACGCTGGCTTGGTTTGGAAACTTTCGATTATTGCTCAGCCCAAACTCGGTAGATCCCTACAACCCCAAAGTGGTTCGCTCGAGTATGGGCGCAATTTTTCATCTCGCAATGGAATTGGATGTTCCACTCGACTCCTTAAACACTCGCTTCAACAAAATCGCCTGCTTGGATATGCAAGGCAAACCACTCAGCGATGCAAGTCTTAAAGAGTTTGATTGTTATGTTTTCGGCAATGAAGCACGCGGCGTTCCGCGTGAACATTTAACCGAATTAGATGCGCAGGCGTTTACCATTCAAGGTTGTGGGGCGATTGAATCTTTGAATTTAGCGTCCGCCGTCAATATGTGTGTCTACGAGTTATCGCGTTAATCTTTTGTCATTGGAGTTAAAAACGAATGAAGTTCATTCACGTGTTGCGAACTATGGCTTCTTTCGTTTTGTGTGGCTGTTCCTTCCTCTTTTTATTAATCCCATTCATCTCGCACGCTCAAACACCCACTTCAGAGCACGCAAAGGCGGCCCCACGTATTGCACTGGTCTTAGGTGGCGGTGGCGCACGCGGTGCGGCACACATTGGCGTGCTTGAAGTCCTAGAACGTGAACGAATTCCACTTGCATGTATTGTGGGCACCAGCATGGGCGGCTTGGTTGCAGGCGGTTATGCAGCGGGGCTTAGTCCAGCAGAAATGCGTGAAAAATTAGACAAAGCCGATTGGACGGATATGTTTTTAGATTCCGCCGATTATTCGCAATTAAGTTTTCGCAAAAAGCGTGTCACAAAACGTTTTTTATCCGGCACCGAATTGGGTTTAACCGATCGCGGCTTGCAACTGAAACCGGGCGTTATAGCGGGCACTAAAATAAAATTATTTTTTAATTTTTTAGTGGGTGCTGACTATGGTAACCGCGAAATTGAACATATGCCCATCCCACTCGCTATTGTGGCGACCGATATAGGCAGTGGCGAGAAATTTGTGTTTGATAAAGGCAGCTTGCCACTGGCGATGCGTGCGAGCATGTCGGTACCGGGTCTCATGACACCCGTTGATTATGAGGGCCACAAATTAGTGGATGGTGGTTTGGTTGATAACCTGCCCGTTGAAGTTGCGCAAAAGCTATGTAACCCAGATCTCATTATCGCGGTCAATGTAGGCTCAAAATTAAAGCCCGCCGATCAAGTGGTTTCGCTCTTAAGCGTAACCTCACAGATGATTGGTATTCTGGGCAAACAAAACGTCGCGCGCTCTGTCTCGCTATTAAAACCAACGGACATTTTATTAACGCCAGAATTGGGCGATTTTTCAGCGACCAATTTTGCTCACTACGCACTCGCAGCTGATATTGGTAAACGCTCAACGGAATTACAACTTGAAAAACTGCAACAATATTCAGCCGATGAAGCAACCTATGCAGCGTGGCGCAACGAGAAAAAGCCAAGCTCTCAGGCGCTGGTTCAAATTGATCAAATTGTTATAAGCCCCTTAACCAGACAATCGCCCGAGTACATTAATCAGCACATACGCCAATCACTGGAAAGCCCACTTAACCGCGCACAACTTGAGCAAGATTTAATTCATTTGTATGGCGAGGGTTTCTATGAAAATGTGGATTACAGCATCAACCGCATCGACAACAAAAATATTCTGAATGTTAACGTCATTGAGCGTGAATGGAGCTCTGATTATGTAACCTTGGGCTTCGATATTAACAATGAGTTTCGCCAAGACACCAATTTTGATTTGCGAGCGGCCTATCGCAGCACATGGCTAAATCGCTATGGGGGTGAAATCTTTGCAACGGGCGATATCGGCAGCAGCCCCGGTTTTGATATAGAGTTTTATCAACCGCTCAACCTGAGTCAAACCTATTTCATTCAACCTTCCTACTATCGCAAGCGCGAAATTTTTAACGTTTTCAGTAATGATGAAAAAATTGCTGAATACAAATTGCAGCGTAGCTATTCTGAGTTAGCCTTTGGCAAAAGTTTGGATATTTACGGTCAAGCAAAAATTGGCTGGCGCGAATACAACATTA
>CAZZEV010000337.1:0-3207 GCA_964653305.1 uncultured Cellvibrionaceae bacterium
CAGTCGGTAGAGCAGTGGATTGAAAATCCTCGTGTCCCTGGTTCGATTCCGGGACCGGGCACCATATACAAACCCGAAGTTCGCAAGAACTTCGGGTTTTTTATTTTGGAATTTTATTGTTGCTAGAAATAAGGACTTACTGTGACAAGCATTGCTGACAATCTATCCACTCGTTCTGACTACCTCGATTTCCTGCGCGGCATTGCCGTTTTAGGTATTTTGCTGGTGAATATATATTCCTTCGCGCTGCCGGAGGCTATTCGGTTTAATCCTCATCTATTAAATAATGCGAACTCACTCGATATATTGTGTTGGTATTTCATTAACATTTTTATCGATGGCAAATTTATTTCCCTCTTAAGTTTGTGTTTCGGCGCGAGTATCTATCTATTTTCGCAACAGCATTCACAACAAGAATTGCAAAAGTATCGGCTTTTTTGGCTAGCAATCTTGGGAAGTTTGCATGGCTATTTATTATGGAGTGGTGATGTTCTTTTTGCTTATGGCGTTATGGGATTTTTTGCGTGGC
This sequence comes from uncultured Cellvibrionaceae bacterium, assembly GCA_964653305.1. Classification (GTDB taxonomy): domain Bacteria; phylum Pseudomonadota; class Gammaproteobacteria; order Pseudomonadales; family Cellvibrionaceae; genus Cellvibrio. Next base: position 530 of record CAZZEV010000337.1, read on the forward strand.
GCTGTCGAGATTGGAGTGATTGGCGCCTTCTGAAAATGGCTTTAAAGCTTACCTTTATTCTTGGGTTGGTGACGATGCTTTTTGGGTTTTTACCTGCAGAATATCTTGCGGACTTAGGCGGGCCTCGGAGCGTTGATGGTATTGCAGAGGAAGTGTACTCTCGGCAACAAAGTTGGTGGGTGCAAGCGCCGGAACGCATTTGGGATGTACTAGCTTTGCAGTTTGCGGTTATGTTTAATGGTTGGTTTTTATTTGCGATCATGTTGGTAGGTATAGTTATTGCGCGGCGTGGATGGTTTGCGCGAGGGATTTCCCCCTCCGTTTGTTATCAGCTGCTATTAATGACCTTGTTGCCTGGTGTGCTCTTAGTCGTTGTAACCTTGTATATCAATAATCAGCGTAATTTTGCTGCTGATTATTTTTATATAGTCGGCTTACAATTGCATTTATGGGGCAGTGAATTGATGGCTCTGGGTTATGCTTTTTTGCTGCTATGTTTGCTACGCCATGGTGGCTTTCGTACGATATTTCGTCTGCTTGTGCCGGTCGGGAAAATGGCCTTGAGTTTATATATTCTGCAAACATTAATTTGCACCTTTTTATTCTATGGTTATGGCGCTGGTTTATTTGCTCACTTCAGGTTGTCGCAATTGGTTCTGATAGTGGTTGCGATCTGGGTATTTCAAATTTTTGTCGCAAACATATGGCTGCGGTATTTCTACTTTGGTCCTCTGGAGTATCTATGGCGACGCTTGAGTTATAGAGAGTCTCAGCCTTGGTGTCGTATAGATTAATTCAGGCCTCCTGGGCTTTCGCCTTACTCACAACCTACGTTAAAAATAATTAATAATGAGCAGAACTTAAAATGAAACTAGATCTCAATGGCACCGAGCTTACAGGGCTAGTCGATGAAGCTTTAATTATTCGTTCACTCCAAGCATTAGACCGTGAAGATGATTCTTTTCTGATTTTATCGAAAGATGAAATGAGTTATATCCAAACTTGTAGAGAAAGCGATGGTCGTTATGTGTTGGAATATCAAGAAGGATCGCTTGATCAACACTACGAATGTGCGGACGCCCTATTAACTTTCCAGAAAGTCTCTATGGCATTTACCGGCTATTTCAACGGCGCTGATGAGTGGAAAACTGCTTTAACGTGGCAGCCGCTTGGTTCTTCTGCAGAAGGTGGCGGTACAGCTCTTCCGGTTAAGTTGTTAGTAATGGTTGTCGTGGCGGCGGTCATTGCGTTCACTATTCTAATAGTAGCTTTGTAATACTCAATTTTTCATGCAGTAATTTTTTGCGGATTTCTTGCTAGATTGCTTACTCAGGAGCGTAATTATGAACGTCATTCATGTAAACGAAAAATCCATCGTTGGCTTAAGTGCCCGAACCAATAATAAAAATGAAATGAATCCGGCTGCTAGAAAAATTGCGCCTTTAGTGCAAAAGTTTGATCAGACGGTTAGCGTTAATTATCGCGCTGGTGCCAGAGTTTACAGTGTGTATTACGATTATGAATCAGATGTATCAGGTGACTATTCGGTACTGATTGGTGCAGATGCGGTGGAATCATCTTCCATGGCATTGACTGAGGTAAAGATACAGGCGGGAAATTATCTCGTGTTCTCGGCGAAGGGGCAGGTTCCACACATTGTGATAGAAACCTGGAATGAAATTTGGCGCTACTTCTCAAGCGATGAGTGTATGCATACAAGAGCATACCTAACGGATTTTGAGTTTTACAAAAGCCAAGATGAAATAGAAATTCACATTGGCATTAAGTAAAGAGTTATATAGAAATTAATAATGCATTAACGCATATTTAAGGTGGAGGTTGTTGATCGGTGCGAAAAGTGACTTCCACTATGTAATGTAACATTGCGCTGTCTGCGCGTGTTTCTAAAAGCTCTATATGCTCTACAAAGGAATCCTTTTCTAACCATTGGATAACTTCTTTTGCTTGCGTACTGTTACTGCTCTGAAAACCTAATTTCAATGAGGGTGGTACACAAGCACCGTCTTTTATGGATGCAGGCTCAATTAAAAATTGCTCGACGATTAATCCGTATTGAAGTAAGCGCTGATTAAAATCAACAATCTCGTTGTCGGAAAGTTTGCATTCGCCTATATGTTTAACTGGCTTTTGAACGCTTGGTAAATCTGCTTCAGTCCAAGCCATCGTAAAATTGGCATCCGGTGCTTTTTTTATTTTATCCCATTGGTCGTTTATGCGAATTAATCGCGTGCCCGCGCCGCCTGCTGCCCAAAAAGTCCAGCCTGATTTTTGTTGGTAGCTAATGGTGTGAATTAACAAGTCGCCATATTTGTCACGCGCTAACCAAACATCGTCCTGCTTAATATAATTTTCATTGGCTTTGGAATCCCATACGCTTGTTTCAATTTCCTGCGCTTTTACCCATCCTTTGCTGCATCCATAGATATGGAATTGTCCCTGACGCTCGTAAGCTGAACCGTAAGTTAACACCTCGTTGAGAATTTTTTCTGAGTAGCCTTTGCTCATGCGCAAGGTGCTCTCCCGCCAGTGATAATACTTTTCCGGATCACTGGTTTTTAATTTTTGCGCATTGTTAATGAAGTGGCCTCGATCCATGCGAAGTGCATAGTTGTAGGCTTGATCTGCAACTAAAGAATTTATGATGAAGTAGCTAAAAT
>CAZZEV010000338.1:0-1973 GCA_964653305.1 uncultured Cellvibrionaceae bacterium
TTTTTTTCAACTGTTGAAAACGGAGCTTGTATGTCAAATTCTGCAATGCTAGAAAAATCAGCTAACCCGGTATCCACCGAGAACGAAGTGTTAGTGAGTCTAACCAATATCAGTAAAACCTATAAGAAAGGCAAAGAACTGGTACCGGTGTTGACTGATATTAATTTAGAAATTCAACGTGGTGATTTTGTTGCGCTTATGGGGCCTTCGGGTTCGGGTAAAACCACACTCTTAAATTTACTGGGTGGGTTGGATAGCCCTTCGTCCGGCGAATTGATGATTGCGGGGCAGCGAATTGATCAGTTTTCATCGGGCCAGCTCACCAAATGGCGCGCACAAAATGTGGGTTTTATTTTTCAGTTTTACAATTTAATGCCTGTGCTCTCAGCAGAGAAAAATGTAGAGCTGCCATTGTTGCTGACAAACTTAACTAGCAAAGAGCGTAAAGCCCATGTGGCTGCAGCTTTGGATTTAGTGGGGTTGAGTGAGCGCGCAAAGCATTACCCACGCGAATTATCGGGTGGTCAGGAGCAGCGTGTAGCCATTGCGAGAGCCTTGGTAAGTGACCCCAATTTATTGCTGTGCGATGAACCTACCGGTGATTTGGATCGAGCCACGGCGGATGAAATTTTGGCGCTTATGCAAGAGCTAAATCAAGCCCAGCAAAAAACGATTGTGATGGTAACGCACGATCCGCGCGCGGCAGATCATGCGCGTCGTACTCTGCATTTAGACAAAGGCAAGCTAATCCAAGAATAATTTATTAGCGAGGCGTAGCATGAAATACCTCTATTTCATTTTTAAAAATCTTACTCGAAAAAAAGTGCGCACGAGCTTAACCATATTATCCATTATGGTGGCGTTTCTATTATTTGGTCTGTTGCGCTCGCTCAGCGCAGCATTCGACGGTGGCGCTGAAATTGCGGGCGAAGATCGTTTAGTTACGATTCATAAAGTTTCTATTATTCAGCCCTTACCGCAAAGTTATCTCGCGAAAGTGCAAGCGCTGCCAGGTGTTGAAAAAGCCACCATGGCCAACTGGTTTGGTGGCTACTACCAAGAGCAAAAAAATCAGTTCGCGCAATTCCCCGTATTGGCAGACGATTACTTTGACATTTACAAAGATCTCATTAAATTGCCGCCAGCACAGTTAGAAAATTGGAAAAAGAATCGCGTGGGTGCGGTTATAGGTCGTGCGCTGGCTGACAAATACCATTGGAAAATTGGCGATAGAGTTCCATTGATTGGCATGTTCCCGCAAAAAAATGGCAGCACAACCTGGGAGTTTGTGATTGAAGGAGTCTTTGAGGCAAAAACCGAAGGCGCAGATACCAGTGGTATGTTGTTTCACTACGATTATTTTGATAAGTCGCGACAATTCGGTGAAGGTACTGTCGGTTGGCTAATCATTAAGGTCAAAGATCCTAAGCAATCCGCACAAGTTGCAGCGGCGGTAGATGCGCTCTTTGAAAACTCCTTCGCAGAAACCAAAACGAACAGCGAAAAAGATTTCGCAAAATCCTTTGCTAAACAGTTTGGTGATATAGGTTTAATAACCACGTTAATTTTAGGCGCGGTGTTTTTTACCATGTTGTTGGTTGCCGGTAATACTATGGCGCAATCTTTCCGCGAGCGAATTCCAGAGTTTGCAATTTTAAAGACGCTGGGTTTTTCGGATGTCACCGTCATGTTGATGGTCTTGTGTGAATCCATCGTCGTCTGTGTTTTTGGTGGTGTTCTTGGCTTACTGCTAGCGAAAATAATTATCACCGGCGCGGCTGTTGATTATGCGGCAACTTTACCGGGGCTGGGTATGTCGTGGAAAATTATGACGTCAGGGTTGTTGCTAGTCGTCTTGCTCGGCTTGATTACGGGCGCAGCGCCAGCCATTCAGGGCTTGCGTTTAAATATTATTAGCGCATTGCGGAGAAACTAATCATGAATTTTAATTGGCTCTCCCAAATTTTTATTAT
>CAZZEV010000338.1:2073-3204 GCA_964653305.1 uncultured Cellvibrionaceae bacterium
GGTAAAAATGAATTGATTGTGGGGCGCTCTGCGCAAAAACAATTTAATGATTTAGCGGTTGGCTCCACCATTAAATTTGGTCAAACCGAATGGCGTGTAGTGGGGATGTTTGAATCCGGCGGCGGTTTGGCAGAATCTGAACTCTGGTGTGATGCGAAGATATTGCAAGCGGCTTACCGTCGCGGCAACAGCTTTCAAACCATTCGCGCGAAATTGGAATCGCCAGGCGTGCTTGAGGATTTTAAAGCGGCTGTTGCAGCAGACCCCAAATTTAATGTGGATGTAAAGTTAGAGACGGCTTATTTGTCTGAGCAATCTGCACCCATGACCAAATTTATTATGGGGGTTGGCTATCCGCTCGCCATGCTTATGGCATTGGGGGCAATCTTTGGTGCAATTAATACCATGTACACCTCAGTGTCTACCCGCACGCGCGAAATTGCCACCTTGCGTGCGTTGGGCTTTGGCGCATTTCCTGTTGCGTTTTCAACCTTGTTTGAGTCCCTAGTGCTTGCCTTTGTGGGTGGTGCGATTGGTGCCTTAGCAGCATTTATTTTATTTAATGGTTATACAGTTTCAACTTTAAACTTTGCCAGCTTTAGTCAGGTTGTATTTGATTTTGCGGTAACGCCCGCACTCGTGAAACAGGGTGTTATTTTTGCGGCAGTGATAGGTTTTATTGGTGGATTGTTTCCTGCCATTCGAGCGGCTCGCTTGCCCGTCGCCACAGCCTTGCGCGATAACGGTTAGTCATTTGATAGTGCTGCAAAAAGGCCGCCGCATTCTTGTGTAATGCGGCGGCCTTTTCTGTATTTCCCCTAAGCGCTGGTGTAGTATCTTTTTTGTGAACCACCAGAGTTTTAATAAGCGCCTGAGTTTTCAATAACAGCGAATCCTCATAATACGCATAAATAGCGAGGGCCAATAAATCATGAAAGACGATAAACCAACTTCCTTTGATATTGCCTACCGCGCGGGCGTATCCCAATCAACGGTATCGCGGGCGTTGCGTGACAGCCCCTTAGTAAATCTTGAAACTCGCTTAAAGGTTCAGGCGATTGCGAAAGAATTGAATTATAAAGTGGATAAAAATGCACGAAATTTGCGCTCGCAAGAAACCAAAACAATTGC
>CAZZEV010000339.1:0-3191 GCA_964653305.1 uncultured Cellvibrionaceae bacterium
TCCTACAGCAACCTTATTGCACCGCTTAGATTTTGGTACATCAGGGATTATGATCGTGGCCTTGAATAAAACCGTAAATGCAGAGATTGGAAAGCAGTTTCAGCTGGGTTTGGTTGATAAAACTTATACGGCGGTTTTATACGGGCACCTAATGGAAGATAGGGGATTGATTGAATATCCCATCGCAAAAGATATAGACAACTTTCCGTTACAGAAAATCTGCTATGAAACTGGTAAAAAAGCAGTAACTCAGTATCAAGTGATTGAACGCTTGGATAATCCGTCACGCACTCGTGTTCTATTTGTACCGCTTACCGGCCGCACGCATCAGTTGCGCATTCACAGCCGAGAACTTGGCCATCCTATTTTGGGCTGTGATCTTTATAAAAACGCTGAATCTTATTCAATGGCTGAACGTCTACTGCTTCATGCTACAAGCATTGAATTTAGCCATCCCGTAACACAAGAAAAAATCCAAGGCGTTTGCCCCTCTCTCTTTTAACTCTTGAGTCGCTTAATTCTTATTTTTTATCCATCAGGTCTTTTAATTGCGCGAAGGGATTAAAGGTGGCTGGCGCAATTTCTTTAGCTTTGGTGGAGCCGTATAAAATATGCTCATGAAATTTTGTGTGTTCATTATCGTGGCAGTAGAGGCACAGTAGCTCCCAATTACTGCCATCGCTGGGATTATTGTCGTGGTTGTGATCGCGGTGGTGAACCGTAAGTTCGCGGATATTTTTGGAGTTAAATTCGCGCGCGCAGCGGCCGCAAATCCAGGGGTACATTTTTAATGCTCGTTCGCGGTAACCCTGTTCTTTTTGTAAATAGTTTTGGCTGGCGCCGTGTTTGTTATCAGTGGTTGGAATTGCCATAAGTTAACTCGCGGTTATTAAGAGGATTATTTTTGGCAATTTACACAGTAGACGGTAGTTCTATCCATCATTCGTATTTCTTTTAATAGTTTGCCGCATTCGGTGCAGGGTTCGCCACCGCGACCATACACCAGTAGTTGTTGCTTGAAATAGCCAGGCTTGCCATCGCCACCCACAAAATCTCGAAGAGTCGTCCCGCCCTGTTCAATGGAGCGGCTGAGCACGAATTTAATATCAGCCACCAAGTCTTGACAGTTTTTACGCGTAAGTGTGCCCGCTTTGCGGATAGGTTTGATGCGCGACATAAATAGCGATTCATTCGCGTAGATATTGCCAACCCCCACGACGAGGTGGCTATCCATAATAAATTGCTTTACGGCTTGGGTACGCTTGCGGCTGCACTTAAAGAGATAGTCTGGGGTGAACGCATCTGTGAGCGGTTCTGGGCCGAGTTTGGCGAGGAGTTTGTGATCCTTAGGTTCACCTTCTATCCAAAGTAGGCACCCAAAGCGGCGGGGATCATGATAGCGCAGGGATATGTCGCCAAATTCCCAATCAAAATGATCGTGCACATTCGGAGGTGTACCCGTCTTCACAATCCGCAAGCTGCCGGACATTCCAAGATGAATCAGTGCATTGCCGTGGGCAAATTCAAACAAAAGGAACTTGCCGCGTCGGCTAATGCTCTGCAGCGTTTGTTGCTCTATGGATTCTGGGAGCTCGTTGGGAATAGGCCAGCGCAAACGCGGTTGACGGATAGTCACTTTTGTAACTTTGCGGTTTAGGGTATGCGGTGTAATTCCGCGTAAGGTTGTTTCTACTTCGGGCAATTCAGGCATTTTATTGGTGCATCTAGCAGAGTGAATCGTTCGTGTATTTTAAGGTTAGCAGCTATGTTGTGACAAAAACTGTCAATTAAATACAAAAAATGCGTGCCTTAACCCAAATTTTGATCAATAAAAATATTTGTGATACAGTTAACATGTTGAATGATAACCAAATCACATAAAGGGCGGTTTTGGCTTGATTCGTGCGTAGTATTTGAAGGGCCAATGCAATTTTGCGCAGGGAATTCGGAGTTTTTATGTTGAATAGGCTATTGATAAGTTTTTTTGTGGTCACAACCACGATCTCTTTACCTGTTTCGGCAGGAAGTTCGGCTGGTTTAGATCTGCAAGAGGCGACTGGTAAGCACTTAGCTCTTGTGGATACACGTAGTGTTAATGACAATTCAAAAAAAGTGCCAATAGTTCAGTCTAACGTTGTGCTGTACACCAGTTCCGCCATTCCGGCAGCACCGAGCACTCGCAGCGAAAAAGACTTTAAGAGCCCTAAGCTTCTATCATTGGCTTTTACCTTGTCCTGTGTTGGACTTTTTGGGCTCATGGTAGTGCGTCGCTTTAAGCGAGCGTTTATATAAATTTTTCTTACTAACCGATTAACAGCTATGTTTAAGAGACTTTCAATGAATAGAATTTTCAAATCGATTACTTTATTTACTGCTGCTTTTGGCCTTTCTGCCAGTGTAAACGCGGGCGTTATGGTAAGTGCTGAAGCTGTCAATGTATTTGAATCAACTCTTGTTGGTGCAACCAAGGTGACTTTCAACGACAACACCTGTGCGGGTTATGCCAGTTGTTCAAATGCAAGCATAGTAGAAGGCAATTTGGGTGGGGTTTATGCAGCACCTTACTTGGATACCACTAAATACTCTACTGTTGGCGGTGGCCAAACTTCTACATTCAACCTAGGTGTGGCAGCAGATTATTTTGGCCTTTATTGGGGTTCAATTGATGGCTACAACACTATTAGCTTTTACTTAGGTAGCAGCCTTGTAGAAACCTTCACTGGGGCGCCAGTTGCAACATTGTTATCAAATGGCGGCCAAACTGATTGGCGTTCAAACCGCTATATTAACTTTAGCTTTGTTAATGCGACTTTCGATAAAGTATTGTTGAGCAGTACTTCTAACGCTTTTGAAACTGATAACCACGCTTTCCGTAAAGCTTCAGTATCAGAACCAATGACCTTGGTGTTAATGGGTTTAGGTCTGTTTGGTTTGATGGCTGCACGCCGTTTCAAGCGCACCTGATCAATGCCTGTGTTGAAAAAACCCGCTTCAGCGGGTTTTTTCTTGCCTGAAATTTGGTGGGCTAGTGTGCTTGAGTAGCCGCATTCACTTTTAATATTAAGTTGAGTTGATTGGCGATTAATTGAAAATCTTCAAACTGACGAGCAGTTAATTTTTGCTCTGCGCCGTCAGTATAGAGAATTGCCACTAGGCGTTTATCAATTTTTAAGGGTGCCAACATCAAGTCG
>CAZZEV010000340.1:0-249 GCA_964653305.1 uncultured Cellvibrionaceae bacterium
ACGCTGGAATGGAGAGATGGGAAAAATTTGGGCGGCATAATACCACAAAGGTGTTCTGCGAATATCAAGTAGGTATATCCGAAACCCTCTGAAATATTTCTAGGAAGTACCAGTCCCCCTCTTTGGAAAAGAGGGGTTAGGGGAGATTTGAGTTGATTTAAATCCCCCTAGCCCCCTTTTCCAAAGGGGGAACAAAGGAAGCGAACAAAAATTATTCATAAACCCACTTGCCAACTGTGCATATCTGTA
>CAZZEV010000340.1:259-3165 GCA_964653305.1 uncultured Cellvibrionaceae bacterium
GCAAATCATGGAGCAAATTAAACAAAAAGTTCGTGTGGGCGATTGGCCTGCAGGCCACCCTCTGCCTTCTATTCGCGAATTAAGTGCGGCGACCAAAGTCAGTGTGATTACGGTCAAGCGCGCTTACACCGAGTTGGAAGCTGAGGGTTTGATAGTGACACAGCCAGGGCGCGGTTCATTTGTTACTGGCGTAACGGATGTGCAGAGCGAACTCGCTCGCATCGAACTGAACAAATATATAGATGGAGTGATTGAAAGTGCACAGCTATTGGGTTTGGGTGAGAGCGAAATAATCGCACTTATTCAACACGCCATTGCCGAGCGCCAACAGCCATAACTATTTCATTGGGGCATTAAGATGCAAAACGCATTTGAACTGAAAAACGTTAGCAAGCGCTATTCAGAATTTTTTTTAGAAAACCTGAGCCTGCAATTACCTGTCGGCCAAGTGATGGGTTTGGTGGGCGTAAATGGTGCGGGCAAGTCCACGACCTTGCGATTGTTGATGGGCTTAATTCAACCAGATACCGGAAGTGTGGATGTGTTGGGTTATCGCCTACCAGAACAGCAAGTACTTGCTAAAGAAAATATTGGTTTTGCCTCTGATGATATGCGTCTGTATAAAACTGAAAATTTACGTTGGCATATGCAGTTCATTCAATCGATATTTCCGTCGTGGGATGCAACTTACGCGGAACATTTGTTGAACGTATTTGATTTAAATGCGGAGCAAAAATTCAAAGGTTTTTCGCACGGCCAGCGTGTCAAAGCCTGCTTGTTATTAATTTTAGCGCGCAAGCCAAAGTTAGTTATTTTGGATGAGCCTACTACGGGTTTAGACCCAGTTGCGCGTGAAGAGGTGTTATCTGAATTAGCAGACATTCTGCGCGATGAAAATCGCAGCGTGTTGTTCTCATCCCACAATACACAAGATGTTGAACAATTGGCTGATTCGATTACGTTTTTGCACAAAGGTAAATTATTAGATTCGCAGGATAAAGAAACATATTTAGATCGCTGGCGGCGAATTGTGTGCACCGGCGACATTAGTTCATCGGGTCTAGGAATAGATTGCATCACCAACATTAAACGCAATGGCTCACTGAATGAGATTATTGTTAATCAGTATGATGATTCGATTCTTGCGCAATTAAGTGCGCAGGGTTTGAACATTTCCAGTGTTGATCGTATGTCACTTGAAAAAATCTTTGTCGCCAATGTGAGAGCAGGAGCCAAATCATGAACCAACGCTTGAATGTTCCCTTAATTAAAATTTTGGTTAAAAAAGATTGGTACCTGACACGAAAGTTTATGGCGCTCTATTTGGGCGGCAGTATTTTTGCATTAAGTTTTATTAGCTTAGGTGAATGGCAATTTATAATGGGCGTGACCTTGTTAATGTCCATGCTAATTGGTATGGCCAATCATCTTGTGAGCATCACTATTATCAATGAACGCAAAGAGCAAACCTTGCCCTTTATTTTGAGCTTGCCAATTTCGCCCACCGATTATGCCGTCGCTAAATTAATTGCTAACAAAAGCCTATTTTTTATCCCTTGGTTGGCCGTTCTAACCTTGACCATAGGTGTGTTTACATTAACCGCGGTGCCAGATGGTTTAATTCCATTGTGTGTAATTCTTTGCACGTATTTTTTGCTGAGTTATTGTTTGGTATGGGCAGTGGGAATGTCTGTTGAAACAGAGGGTATTGTTATTTTAGTGATGGTGGTACTGAACTGTTTAATTGGGCCCTTGATTTATATCTTAGGTGCAACGCCTGATATTTCTAGCCATTTTCAAAGTGCAACACAAGTCTGGAATAAAGCATCTATAGGCGCCGTACTGCTTCAAGTGGTGTTAATTGTATTGTCGCTAGCAACTGCTTTCTATTTGCAGGCTAGAAAGAAAACCTTTCTCTAACGCAATTTTATTCACTGGGTGAAAAGGAGAATATCATGTACAACATTCAAAAAATAGGTGCAATTGCTGCCTTTGTTAATGTGTTTGTAGCAATGGCAACGCTGTATGTGGCTATAGTGCTTATTGGCCCTGCAGTGTTTACCGATCCAGCAAAACTAATTGATATGGCCATTCACAACCCCACGCCATTGATAATACAGGATGCTCTAAAATACATTTCGGCGGGTATTTCCTTCGTGCTCATTGCAGCTCTTTTTATGTTTTGCGATCAAAAAAAGTCAACTGCGCTGACCTTAGGGGTTGGCTTTGGTTTTCTTGCTGCATTTTGCTTGGTTATAAATGCTTCGTTAAGTATGTTCGCGGTATCGAAGGCGACAACTTTTTTGGAAAATGGTGAGATGGGAATTCAACTGAATTTTATAATCAGTCTGTTTGCATTGGCCGTGTTGTTACTGAATGGTATCTGGTTGATAGTGTTTAATTTCGTAGCGCTTAAAGCAAAATGCTTACCGAAAAAGTTGGCGTACCTTGGGTTAACAATGGGCGTGCTTAACCTTGTACCACCACTGGCATTATTGGCATTAGTGCTCAGCATTTTTTGGTCGATTTGGATTGGCCTGATTTTAATTAAAAAACAGGCTAGCCATTAGCCGAAGCATCACTTTACCCATTGTCCAATAATTTTATTTGGTGGTCACTATGAACTCCACGGCTGAGTCACGCCTGCAAGAATTACCTATATTAAATACACGCTTGCATTACATGGATAACTTGCGCGCTTTAGCGATGCTCGCCGGGGTATTTTTTCATGGCGCTTTAGCGTACAGCCCAATGCTGCAGAGTCTTTGGCCTGCAGCAGATTCACAGCAGTCGCCTATTGTTGATTATATTGTTTGGTTTACTCACCTGTTTAGAATGCCGCTGTTTTTTTTGATTGCCGGATTTTTTGTTGCCTATCTTGTGCAAAAACGCGGTATGGCGGGCAT
>CAZZEV010000341.1:0-3160 GCA_964653305.1 uncultured Cellvibrionaceae bacterium
TGCTTTTGCTGGTCAAGGTGTGGTTATGGAGACATTCCAAATGTCCCAAACTCGCGCTTACGGCACCGGTGGTACATTGCATATTGTGATCAACAACCAAGTTGGTTTTACCACCAACAAACGTGAAGATTCGCGTTCAACGGAATACTGTACCGACGTTGCCAAAATGATCGAAGCACCGATTTTCCACGTGAACGGTGATGATCCAGAAGCGGTATTGTTCGTTGCGCAATTGGCGGTTGATTATCGTTACGAATTTAAGAAGGACGTAGTCATCGATTTGGTTTGCTACCGTCGTCGCGGCCACAATGAGACTGACGAACCTTCCGCAACTCAGCCATTGATGTATCAAGTTATTCGTAACCAAAAAACTACGCGCACTTTGTATGCTGAGAAATTAGTTGCTGCAAACTTGTTATCACAAACTGCAGCGGATGATTTGACTACAAATTACCGCGCGGCTTTGGATCGCGGTGAGCACGTTGCCAGCGGTTTGGTAAGTGAGCCTGATCGTAGTTTGTTTGTAGATTGGACGCCTTATATTGGCCACGATTGGCTAACTCCTGCTAATACAGGCATTGATTTAAAAACCTTGCAAGCTGTTGCCAGTAAAATGCTGACTATCCCCGAAGGCATAGTGGTACAGAAGCAGGTAGAAAAAGTATACGAAGATCGCCGCAAAATGGCCGGTGGTGCATTGGCACTTAACTGGGGTATGGCTGAGACCTTGGCTTATGGAACTTTGCTTGAGCAAGGCTATACGGTTCGTATGACCGGTCAAGATGTGGGTCGCGGTACTTTTTCACACCGTCATGCGGTACTTCACAGCCAAAAAGATGGTGCTGTAGCTGTGCCTCTGAAAGCTATAAATCCTTCTGTCGACTTTGACTTGTACGATTCTTACTTGTCTGAGGAAGCTGTGTTGGCATTTGAATATGGCTATGCCACGACGGCTCCGAAAGGATTGGTAATTTGGGAGGCTCAATTCGGTGACTTCGCTAACGGCGCGCAAGTTGTTATCGACCAATTTATTACGTCAGGTGAGCATAAGTGGGGGCGTTTGTGCGGCTTGACTATGCTGTTGCCACACGGTTATGAAGGTCAAGGTCCAGAGCACTCCTCTGCGCGTTTAGAACGATTTATGCAGTTGTGTGCTGAGCACAATATTCAGGTTTGTGTTCCATCAACCCCGGCGCAAGTATTCCATATGTTACGCCGTCAGGCGATTCGCCCAATGCGTCGCCCGTTGATTGTGATGAGCCCAAAATCGTTATTGCGTCATGAATTGGCGACATCCACATTAGAAGAATTGGCAAATGGCCAGTTCCAAAATGTGATTGATGACAATGGCGTAGAGGCATCAAAAGTAGAACGTGTAGTGCTTTGCAGCGGTAAGGTTTATTACACCTTGCTGAAAGAGCGTATTGCGCGTAAACAAGATAATGTGGCTTTTATTCGCATAGAGCAGTTATATCCATTCCCCGATGTTGAACTAAAAGCAATTTTGGGGCGCTACACTAATGCGACCAGCATTATTTGGTGCCAAGAGTGCCCAAAAAATCAGGGTGCTTGGTATAGCAGCCAGCATCATTTGCACCGTGTAGCCCACGAGGTTTTCCCAAATTTACATCTTGAATATGTTGGGCGAGACGCGTCTGCTGCGCCAGCGGGCGGCTATATGTCTGCACACATTGAAGAAGAGAAGCGTTTTGTAAATCATGCGCTGACGGTTTAAACCTCAGTGTAAAAACTAACAAGTCATATACCTAGCCGAGAGAGAAGGAATAGTAATGAGTACTGAAATTAAAGCCCCAACATTCCCCGAATCAGTAGCTGACGGTACCATCGCGACTTGGCACAAGAAGCCAGGCGAAGCGGTAAAGCGCGATGAATTAATCGTTGATATCGAAACCGATAAAGTGGTTTTGGAGGTTGTTGCGCCTGCTGATGGCAGCATCGCTGAAATTATTAAAGGCGAAGGCGAAACTATTCTGAGCAATGAAGTTATTGCAATATTTGTTGAGGGCGCTGTTGCCGCCGGTGCTGCACCTGCAGCCGCTCCAGTTGCTGCCGCTGCTCCAGCCGCCGCTGCAAGTGCGGAGAAGTTAGTGAATCCAGCTGCACGCAAATTGGCTGACGAAAAAAATGTAAACACTGCTGCTGTTGATGGCACAGGCAAAGGTGGTCGTGTCTTGAAAGAAGACGTCGCTAATCATGTGAAATCTGCTCCAGCTGCTGCACCAATTGTTGCTGCTCCTGTTGCTGCACTTGAAGCTGTAGGCGAGCGTGTGGAAAAACGCGTACCAATGACTCGCTTACGTAAGCGTATTGCTGAGCGTTTGCTTGAAGCATCTAACACTACTGCAATGTTGACTACGTTTAACGAAGTGAACATGGCACCAATCATGGCACTGCGTGCAAAATACAAAGATCAATTTGAAAAAACCCACGGCGGTACTCGTCTTGGCTTTATGAGTTTCTTTGTAAAAGCGGCTGCAGAAGCTTTGCGTCGTTTCCCTGCAGTAAATGCATCTATTGATAACAACGATATTGTTTATCACGGTTATCAAGATATCGGTGTTGCAGTATCAACTGACAAAGGCTTGGTTGTTCCCGTATTGCGCAATGCAGAAAGCATGAGCTTGGCCGGTATTGAAAACACCATTCGCGATTTCGGTTTGCGTGCTCGTGATGGCAAGTTGGGCATTGAAGAAATGTCTGGTGGTACTTTCACTATCACTAACGGCGGTACTTTTGGTTCATTGCTTTCGACACCAATTTTGAACTTGCCACAATCTGCAATTCTCGGCATGCACAAAATTCAAGAGCGTCCAATGGCGGTTAACGGTAAAGTAGAAATTTTACCAATGATGTATTTGGCTTTGTCTTACGATCATCGTTTGTTAGATGGTAAAGATGCAGTGCAATTCCTCGTGGCAATTAAAGATTTGCTCGAAGATCCAGCGCGCATTTTGTTAGAAATCTAAAACTTTTTTGAAACGCTCTTGGTAACCCTAGAGCGTTTTTTTATGTGAATGATTGCTGCTCACAAGGCGCTAATCGAAATTAATAAAGATCGATCAAGGTCGATTAAAGTAGGAACATAATTATGTCTGAAAAATTTGATGTGATAGTTATCGGCTCAGGCCCAGCGGGTTAT
>CAZZEV010000342.1:0-3153 GCA_964653305.1 uncultured Cellvibrionaceae bacterium
TTCCATCATTTTAGGCACTCATGCCTATCAAATTTTCAGTTTTTAGTTGAGCGTGAGTATGAAACTCTTTCGCGGTTGGTAAATCTAGATGTTAGGCAGTTAACGGTAATGTCACAAAAAGTTATTGCACATCCTAGCTGCACTATTGAGCGATATTGGTCTTTGGCGCAATTTTCAGGGCATGCGTGCCCAAGCACTACTTTTAGAAACTACTTGCATTTTAACCAATGGATTTTGTCCTTAAAAATTGCAGCTCAAAATACATCTTTGTCTAAAGATCTTTGCAAAAATATGTTGAACTATAGTTCTAAAAAAGTAACGAGGAGATTGATCGAAAATGGGAGCAAGGTTGTTTCCTACCCCTCGCTTAATCAACATGTCACTTCGCTTTTTCCTCTAATTGACATGAAGCCGGTGTCTAAACCCACTGATACTACAAGCTTGGGCGTTGATGTTAGGCGAACTACTACCATTATGACGACTTATAAAGTGCTTGAGCAGTATCAAGATGATCTAGCCATAGAAACATTATCAATTCGGTTCAATTTGCCTGCTGAAAAAATACAGAGATGGGTAGATGTTGCACGAGCAATCGCGAATTTAAAAACCAAGGCGGGTGGTCTCAGAATGATTAAGGAAAAGACCGAAAGGAAATTCGGCGATATGTTGTTGCCTGCTAAGCTTGCAGATCATGAGGAGGAAAAGTATTTGGAAGAAACGGTGCGGAATTTAAGAGGTCGCGTCAAAAATGATGAGGGTGCATTAAAAGATATTCACTGGGCTTTGCGGTATTATTTGAGCCATAGCCTTATTACAAATACAGGTATTGGTTTTACGGAAAGGACTGCTTTTTGTCGTTTCGTAGACTGCTTTATACCTGTAATAAAACCAGAGTATTGGCGAGTGATTTCCGGCGTAGGTACAAAAAATTCAATTTTGACGGATAAACACTATGCCTCAATTCGTGAACCCGAAGACATTTTTAAGCCCTGTGCTCTCCATTTGCGTCATCCCAAGGAGGCATCGCTGATTGCAAAAGATAACGGCTTCGAAAAATATACATCGCAGATATTGCGTTTTTTTATGCATATGACAGCGATTAGAATGCTGTCAGTCGATGAGGTCAATCAGGCCTATTCAACGCTATCTGAGTCTGTCAGTGATACGTGATATTTGATCCAGCCGATTGCCGTTTAGTGCATTCCTTTCTATCCCTTCATTCGCGCAGTTTATTCTTCGTCATCGGAGAGTGCGTTTGAGTAGGCGCTACTAATTGCGCCCGTGCAGCGCCGGGCTCCGTTAAGTCTTGCCTGATTGGCAGTTCCACTTGATTTGGCGATTGCTATTTCATTGTACGCGAGAAGGATGATAACTGCCTTCTACGCGTAATTTGATAGCAATCGGCCAGTAAAGTGGCCAAAATATACCTGTATCTTGTAATTTGGTATAAAATCTTCTTTATTATCAATAAAATAAGTTTTATATAAAGTGGCCAGTAAAGCGGCCATAAATCCCTGCAACTAGGTTTGATTATGGCTACAACTATTACAGACATTACTCCCTTCATTCCAAGCGATAGGACTATGGCGGATTCAGAGTTGCCTGATAAAGCCATCACCTTGGTTAGTCGATCAGCAAAACTCAGAGGCCAGTTGTCCGCGTTAACACTTTCTCGCCTCGAGCAACACATGGCGGCCATTAATTCTTACTACTCAAACCTTATTGAGGGTAACTCCACTCGTCCACATGAGATTCGAGCAGCGCAATGTGGTAACTACAGTGGAGATCCCGCCAAGCGAGATTTGCAGCAAGAGTCCCTAGCGCACATGCAGGTGCAGGAGTGGCTAATTGCAAAAAAGCCGGATCTGGAAACGATTTACACCTCAGAGTTTATATGCCAGTTGCATCGTGAGTTCTACCTACGGGTACCAGAAAGCTTATGGATAATTAGGGATGAAAGGGGCAATGTGGTCGAAAAAATTATTCCTGGTAAATGGCGGTCAAAATCAGTCATTGTTGGGCAGCATATCCCGCCAGAGGCAGAAGGCTTGGCCTCATTGATGGCTAAATTCTGTGAAACCTACAACCCTAAAAAATTTAATGGTGATCGGAAAATCATCGCCATCATGGCAGCTCACCATCGCTTTGCATGGATTCACCCCTTTATGGATGGGAATGGCAGGGTAGGGCGCTTGTTTACAGATGCCGCTCTAAAAGCCGTGGGATTAGATAGCTATGGAGCATGGTGTTTTAGCCGTGGATTAGCACGATCATCCACCCAATACAAAAGCCTACTGGCCAATGCAGATGCTTCCCGCCAAGGTGATTACGATGGTCGTGGTCAATTGACCGAAAAGGGCTTAGTTAGCTTTTGCGATTACATGCTGGATACCGCTATTGATCAAGTCACTTATATGAGCGAATTATTGGATCTTGCCAAAATACGCCAGCGCATCGAAACCTATGTAGTTGCGAGAAATGATGATCGGGTTGGGGGTATTAGTGCGCCCTTAAAATTATCTGCGAGTTTGATTTTATATACTGCTTTTCAACAGGGTGAAATTGATCGTGCGCAGGCATTAGAACTCTGTGCGATGCCAGATCGCAGCGCGCGCCGGTTATTAAGCCAATTAAAAAGTGAAGGCTTATTGAGTGAAACCAGTAGCAGGTCACCGTTGCGATGGGAAGTTCCCGAACATGCAGAGCCTTGGTATTTTCCAAATCTCACGCAATAGATGTTGTGGTGAAAAGCGTGTATCGATCTGTGTTTATCAAACTAAAATTCCTTAGTTTTCAGTTTAAATTAGGCTGCATGTCGATACCATAATAATAGTGTTTTCGGCCCTTTTTACGTCGAATGTGCCATTATTATACACTTTGTCCTCCTTGCTTATCGGGGGGGGGCATTGAGAGCCAAAGTACTCAGATAATCTAACTTGACATAAATATGAGTATTATAGGTATCACAAACTCAAATAGCTGCTATTATTGAGTGGTTTTCTATTCATAGAGGTGGTTTTTGATGGCTAAGCTCACGCTACAGCTATTTACGGCAGGTCAATGGCAGGATGCTGCATTGCTCGATATTCCCGAGCCTGACCTTGGTCGCAATGGCAGCGCTACGCTAGGTTACGAGCCGCCTGGCTACGCACT
>CAZZEV010000343.1:0-2104 GCA_964653305.1 uncultured Cellvibrionaceae bacterium
GGTGGTGGAGGCGGCAGAGGCTGGGGTGGCGGCGGTGGATTTGGCGGTGGCAGTTTCGGAGGAGGTGGTTTCAGTGGTGGAGGTGGTGGTTTTGGTGGCGGTGGCGCTTCGGGGAGATGGTAAGCATGAATATTAAACGTATCGCCAAGCATTTTCTGATGACGCGCTGGCATGTGAATAAAAGTTTTCCTGCTGCAACCCTAGATGCTATTGAAAAAGAAATTAGTGTCAGCGAAGCAAGGCATGCCGGTGAAATCAGGTTTGTCGTTGAAGCGGCACTCGATGGAGCGCCGCTGTTTAAAGATCAATCTGCGCAAGAACGCGCGCTAGATGTTTTTTCGCAATTACGTATTTGGGATACTGAACACAACAACGGCCTACTCATCTATTTATTGCTAGCAGATCATGCTGTGGAAATTGTTGCAGATCGTGGCATTCACGCCAAAGTTGGCACCGAGGAATGGCAAAAAATTTGCCGCAAAATGGAAACTGATTTTGCAGCAGGGAATTTCAAACACGGTGTGTGCATTGGCATCAATTCTATAACGGAGCACTTGGCTGCACATTTTCCAAGGGTAGCTGACGATAAAGATGAACTCTCTAATAAACCTGTGGTGATGTGATGACGGAAAATGTGGCTGCTGAAAAACCCTATACAGATCCCGTTTGTGGAATGAAGGTGGCGGCCAACAAGGATAAATGCGTTGCTCATGCGGGCAATACTTACTATTTCTGTAGTTATAAATGCGTTGAAAAATTTCGCGTTAATCCGCAGCAATATCTAGCACCAAAAAAAGAACAGCAGCAAAAATCCGATCCAGAAAATAATTCTGTTTCAAAACAGGCCATTTACACTTGCCCCATGCATCCAGAAATTCAACAGCAGGGCTCAGGCACTTGCCCCTTGTGTGGCATGGCACTTGAATCTATGGATGCCACGGCTCAAACCGACAATAGTGAATTACAGGATATGACGCGGCGCTTTTGGGTTTGTTTAGGCCTAAGCCTGCCGCTGTTAATCATGACCATGAGCGATATGATCCCCAGCGTAAATTTGCATGATCGTATGGGCATGAGTTTATTTAATTGGCTGCAGGCGATACTTGCAACTCCGGTTGTGGTGTGGGGTGGTGCGCCTTTTTTTGTGCGGGGCTGGGTGTCATTTAAAACCTGGAATTTAAATATGTTCAGCTTAATTGCGCTGGGCACAGGTTCTGCATTTTTATTCAGCTTGTTTGCGTTGTTGTTTCCCCATTATTTGCCCGATGCGTTCAAAATGAATGGCATGTCGCCGTTATATTTTGAAGCCGCAGCGGTGATTATTACCTTGGTATTAATGGGACAGGTATTGGAGTTGCGCGCACGTTCGCGCACAAACGACGCGATTAAATCTCTACTTGAGCTTGCACCTCATACTGCCCTGCGTGTGAAGGCGGATGGTAGCGAAGAAGAAATTCAGTTAGATCAAGTGCAAGTGGGTGATCTGCTGCGTGTAAAACCGGGCGGTAAAATTCCCGTAGATGGTGACCTTACCGAAGGACACTCCAATATTGATGAATCCATGATTAGCGGTGAGCCACTGCCCATTGTAAAAAATGTTGGCGATAAAGTTAGCGCGGGTACTGTGAATCAAACGGGTACTTTTATATTGCGCGCAACTAAAGTGGGGGCAGATACCTTGCTCGCACGCATTGTGCAAATGGTGAATGACGCAGGGCGCTCACGCGCACCCATTCAAAAATTAGCCGATCAAGTATCGGCTTGGTTTGTTCCAGCGGTTATAGCTGCAGCAATTATTGCCTTTATCGCATGGACAGTTTTCGGCCCATCGCCCGCCTTAGCGAATGCATTGGTTGCCGCTGTTTCTGTGCTCATTATTGCGTGCCCGTGTGCGCTAGGTTTGGCTACACCCATTTCAATTATGGTGGGCGTTGGTCGCGGTGCAACTGAAGGTGTTTTAATTAAAGATGCTGAAGCGTTGGAGTTAATGGAAAAAGTAGATACCTTAGTTGTCGATAAAACAGGCACACTGACCGAAGGCAAACCGGAATTGACACGCATCATAACAATCAAAGAGATTCATGAAACAGAAATTCTTCAAATG
>CAZZEV010000343.1:2114-3152 GCA_964653305.1 uncultured Cellvibrionaceae bacterium
ATGGCAGCTGCAGGTTTTACGGAGCAAGATGTTTTAAGTTTTGCGGCAAGTTTAGACGCGCTGAGTGAACACCCGCTCGCAGTGGCAATTGTTATGCACGCTAAAGCGCAAAATATTCCCTTGCAAGCTATTGAGCAATTTGAATCTGTTACCGGCAAAGGTGTTAGTGGTTTATTAGGTGGCAAAAAAATAGCGTTTGGTAATAAGCACATGATGGAAGCAGAGAATGTCAATACTTCTGCACTGGATGCCGACATCCAAAAGTTGCGCGATCAAGCGCACACGGTAATGATGTTAAGTGTGGATGGAAATTTGGCAGGCATCGTCAGTGTTGCCGATCCTATAAAATTAACGTCGCGGGAGGCAATTGAAAAATTACACGCCGCTGGTTTAAAAATTATTGTACTAACGGGCGATAACGCCACTACCGCTGCCGCTGTTGCCAAACAGTTAGGTCTCGACGATTTTAAAGCAGATGTTTTGCCCGAAGATAAATTAAATTTTCTAAAAGAGTTACAAGCAAAAGGTCATATCGTGGCAATGGCTGGCGACGGTGTAAATGATGCGCCTGCACTGGCGCAAGCTAACGTGGGTATTGCCATGGGCACAGGGACAGATGTTGCCATGAACAGCGCGCGTATAGTCTTGGTAAAAGGGGATTTACGCGGCATCGCCAAAGCACGTTTGCTCAGTGAACACGCTATGCGTAATATTCGCCAGAATTTATTCTTCGCATTTATTTACAATTTTTTGGGTGTACCTATTGCCGCAGGTATTCTCTACCCGTGGTTTGGAATTCTGTTAAGCCCCATGATTGCAAGCGCTGCTATGGCTTTGAGTTCAGTATCTGTTATTGGTAATGCATTGCGGTTGCGAAATAGAAATTTATAAGCGGAAATATATTTCAAGGGCTGTCTAGCAAATGCGTGAGCATCAATCTGCTAGCCAGCAATTCTCTTGGTGATTACTGCTTTAAAAAATGCAATAAGTCACGTACCAAGCGGTCTTTATCGGTGGCAAATAAACCGTGGGGCGCGT
>CAZZEV010000344.1:0-3136 GCA_964653305.1 uncultured Cellvibrionaceae bacterium
GAGGTTTTGCTATCGGCTGCGAGCGAGGGAAATGTAAGTGCTGATAAGGCTAGGAATATCAAAACCGTAGTTTTCATGCATATTTCCTTTTAATAACATTTTGGTTGGATGGAGACCTTCAACACCTTAGACGGGAAAATCTTGGTTTCGGATGCATGGTATTAAAAAGATCTTGGCATTGTGCCGTAAAGTTTTGTTGCGAGAATCTAGTGTGAAGCACTGACAAAAGTCACCGATTTAAGCCATTGTAGAGATTCGGGGTCTTGCGTCATTGATTTGCCAGAACCTGTCCCCACTGACTGTAAATACTATTACCCCGTAAGGAATCACTTTTATGGCAATGCATCTCCCGGCAATTATTACCTTGTTTTCTCTCCTCTTGTTTCTCGTCATCACTTTTTATGTGGGGTATGCGCGTACCAAGTACGGCATCAAAGCACCTGCAACCACGGGTAACGATAATTTTGAGCGTGTTTTTCGCGTGCAAATGAACACCCTGGAAAACTTAGTGTTATTTTTGCCGGCGCTTTGGTTATTTAGTCATTATGTCAGCCCATTGTGGGCAGGGGTCGTAGGTGTGGTGTGGTTAGTGGGGCGGGTAGATTATGCAATTAGTTATGCGCGTTCTGCCGCTGCGCGTAGCCGGGGTTATGGAATCAGTATCTTGGCGTTTGCTGTTTTGGCAGTTGGTGCGGCTATAGGAATTGTGCTGCGAATTATGGCTGGGCTTTGAATTTAATTTTTGATACTGGCTATTCATTTTACTGCTCGGAAATAATTCATGTCTGAACCGCTCGCGCTGCCATTGCCTAAAAAATTAAGCCCATTATTGGGCTTGCTGCCATTCTTAAAACCTTATTGGCTGCGCTGGATTTGGACATTTATAGCATTAATTGTTGCCGCAGGTACAACCCTAACTTTGCCAGTGGTGTTTCGCTATTTAATTGATTCAGGTTTTTCATCGGGGCAGAGCGAACATCTCAATCGCTATTTTATTTTGTTATTTGGATTGTCGATTATTTTGGCGGTAGCGACTGCATTGCGATTTTATTTTGTGTCTTGGTTGGGCGAGCGGGTCACGGCGGATATTCGCAGTGCTATTTATTCCCATATTCTGCGCATGAGCCCACAATTTTTTGAGATTACGAAAACCGGTGAAGTACTTTCGCGGCTAACAACCGACACCACGCTAATTCAAACGGTAGTGGGCACCAGTTTATCCATGGGCTTGCGCAATTTATTTATGCTGCTGGGTGGCCTCGCCATGCTAATCGTTACCAGCCCAAAACTTGCTGGCTACATTTTAATTGTGCTAGTTGGTGTAATTGCGCCCATTTTAATTTTTGGCAGAAAAGTGCGAAAGCTATCGCGCGATAGCCAAGACCGTGTTGCCGATTCAAGTGCACTCGCTGGTGAAATTTTAAATGCAATGCCTACGGTGCAGTCCTACACCCAAGAAGAGCGCGAAACCGTACGCTTTGATCTTTCGGTAGAAAATGCTTTTAAAACCGCACTCTCGCGTATTCGCGCGCGTTCAATACTTACCGTTGTGGTAATCGTGTTAATTTTTGGCGCTATTTCATTTGTATTGTGGTTGGGCGCTCAAGCCGTGCTCGCCGGCAATATGAGCGGTGGGCAATTATCGCAATTTATTATTTACGCCGTAGTCACTGCGGGTGCGATTGGCGCTATTACGGAAGTCTGGGGCGATTTACAGCGCGCCGCTGGTGCCACTGAACGCTTAATGGAATTGCTACATATTGAATCGCCAGTGGTTGAAACAACCAAACCTTTAAGTTTGCCCGCAATGGGCGAAGGCATTGAATTTGATTGCGTGAATTTTTCTTATCCTTCACGGCCAGATACGCTTGCGCTAAAAAACTTCTCGTTAAAAATTCGGCACGGTGAACATGTTGCATTGGTTGGCCCATCGGGAGCCGGTAAAACGACCTTGTTTCAATTGTTGTTTCGCTTTTACGATCCGCAATCGGGTACGGTGCGTTTTAATGGAATCGATTTGCGCGATTTAACCTTTAAAGACGCGCGCCAGCCATTTAGTGTTGTTTTGCAAGAAACGGTAATTTTTGCAGGCAGTGTGTTAGATAATATTCGCTACGGCCACCCCAATGCCACACTTGAACAAGTGAAAGCCGCCGCACATATGGCCGCAGCCAGCGAATTTATTGAAGCCCTGCCGCAAGGTTACGATACTTTTCTGGGTGAGCGCGGCGTGCGTTTATCCGGCGGGCAGCGCCAACGCATTTCAATCGCCCGCGCCATTTTAAGTAATCCCCCGATTTTATTGTTAGACGAAGCCACCAGCGCATTAGATGCCGAAAGCGAACGCCAAGTGCAACAAGCTTTAGATAACGCCGCACACAATCGTACGACTTTGGTAATTGCGCATCGCTTAGCAACCGTGCAAGCAGCCGATAGAATTGTGGTCATGGAAGCAGGTGAAATTGTGGCCGAGGGTACGCATGCGCAGTTGTTGGTGGAGAGCCCGTTGTATGCGCGGTTGGCTAAGTTGCAGTTTACGGATTGATGGGTGGGGGATATCGTTGCTAGGGGTTATTAACTTTTTGGCTTTGATGGAGCGGGTCATGAAATTTTTAGGTTTAGTTTTATTGTTTCTTGTGAGTGCAGCAGCACATTCTTCGTTGCCAATAAAAGTATCAGATGAGGAGCTTGTTAAAAACACGGATCACATGATTATTGGTCGCGTAGTAGGCGTAGAGATGATAGATAAAAATGGTAAAAAAATTACCGATGTAGAGGCGCGTACTGGTCCCAGCCTTACTAACATCATTAGGTTGGTTGTTGAGGTTGAGAGTGTTGTTTTAACTAACGCAAAAGTAGTTCCACCTATATTAAAAGTACCCTTAGACCCATTTATGCATTTTAGTCTTGGGCAAATTAAAGAAGCCCACGCAGGCAAACAAACATCAATTTTGCTTCTGCTGAAAGGTGCTAATTTTGAGCCGCCATTCCCTGGGGTTTTCAGAAGAGATTTATTGGAAAAGGAGAAATTATTAGAGGCTATAAAATCCAATCAGATGCTGCAGCAATAAATAAGTTGATTTGAGTGGCTATGTTGGGGTGCAGCGTGCGCAAGCTTACGCCTTACCCACAACCT
>CAZZEV010000345.1:0-3133 GCA_964653305.1 uncultured Cellvibrionaceae bacterium
CGCGTTTTCGTGGCCGTGTAATGGCATTTAGTTCTGCGGTACAGAATTTTGGTTCTGGTTTGGCCGCACTAGTAGCGGGCGCCATTATGGTAAAAGCACCCACTGGTGAAATTTTGTATTACGATTGGGTTGGGTATATTGCCTGTGCGGTGAGCTTAGTGGCCGTGTATGCGGCAACCAAGGTTAAGGCGATAAGTTAGTAATCGTTTGAGTACAATTTTTCACACTTGGCGAGGTTGAGTGAAGTCCTTCTTTTGAAATGCCAGTGGTAATATTGGTTTCATCGGCTAGCGTTAAGGCTAGCGGTTCATTAGGAGGATAAGAAGATGCTGTTTAACGCGAAAATCTATACAAGTTTGTTAGGTTGCCTACTAGGCGGTGCGTTATTGTCTGGTTGTGGTGGTGGGGTGAATGACTCTACTCCGGCTGCATCGTCTGCGAGCTCGGCCTCTAGCGTTTCATCATCTGTCTCTAGTGTTTCTAGCGTATCGAGCTCGTCAGTCTCTTCATCTAAGTCGTCATCGTCATCCTCTTCGTTGTCCAGTACGGTCTCTTCTAGCAGCTCGTCAGCTGGCTCCTCTAGTAGTGTTGCATCCACTCTCTCCATCAGTTTAACAGTAGGACCAGGCGGCGCTCTTAAGCCCTCCGCGAATGTGAACGTTGTTTCTGGCCAAACACAGATATTTTCTTTTGTGGCAGATAGTGGCTTTAAATTAGCGTCAGCGAATGGATGTGGCTCCGTAGTGGCTGCAGATACTATTACCACTGCACCTGTAACCTCTAATTGCAGTCTTAGCGTAGCCTTTACCAAAATTGGATCTTTGGCCGATCAACTAAAAATTACCGACGTTGGTTTAATTCGCTGCTTAGATAACTATGAAGCCGACGCACAACAATCTGTAACGGCAAGCAGTATTATTAAGTTGACCTGCGAAAATGCATTCCAGTCAGTTAACTCAATCGCGGAACTCAGCAAACTTACAAGCTTGCAATCGCTTTCGCTGTCTGGAAATCGCCTATCGGGCACAGTCGATTTTTCAATTTTACCTAAACTGACGGAATTGAATGTTAGTAAAAATTATTTACAGACAATCGATGTCTCCAAAAATACACTCTTAACCAAGCTTAATGCCGGTGAGAATTTACTTACTCAGGTTGATGTTGGGGCGCTTATTGCGCTAACCGAGTTGTCGCTGTCGCGCAATCAACTGACGCAGGTGGACGTGAGTAAAAACATTGGTTTAACGAAATTAGATATCAGTGAAAATAAGCTTACCCAATTAAATGTAACTGCGTTAACGCAGCTCTTGGATTTAAACGCGTCGCGTAACAGCTTAACAGCACTTGATACCACCAAGAATATTGCGCTCCAGCGTTTAAATATGGGTTGGAATAGCATGGTTGCCGTAACAGTTAAACATCTTGTCAATTTACAGTCTTTAAATGTTGCTGCTATGCAACTCGTTGATATTGACTTGAGTAAAAATACGCAGCTTGTTGAATTGCTGATTATGGAAAATAATTTAATCGGATTAAATTTATCTGCGCAAACACAATTGGAAATTTTGCAGGCCTACAAAAATAAGCTGTTGAGTTTGGATTTAACAAAAAATACCAAATTAACCGACCTTAT
This sequence comes from uncultured Cellvibrionaceae bacterium, assembly GCA_964653305.1. Lineage (GTDB taxonomy): Bacteria > Pseudomonadota > Gammaproteobacteria > Pseudomonadales > Cellvibrionaceae > Cellvibrio. The sequence continues at coordinate 1,634 of CAZZEV010000345.1, forward strand.
TTTGACGGATAATTTTTTGACTGTTTTGGATTTGAGTAAACTCACTGAGTTGAAGGTGCTCTGGGCAAGTTATAATAATTTACTCAGTTTGGATGTACTTGCTAATAAAGAACTTGAATGGCTCTACGCGCCAGAAAATAACATGGTGAGTATTAGTGGTTTAGAATCGATTGTCGATAAAACGGCGACCATTGATATCAGCCACAACAAATTTAGCGACCCCATAAAAGCCTATTTGCAGAATCTACTGAATGTGCAGGGTTATGATTTTCTGTCTTTCTAAAAATGGCCCCAGTTTGTCTGGGGCTATCTCTTTATACTAAAAGTGCTGCAAGTGTTTTCTCGTAAATCCCCGTCAGTTTATTCAAGTCATCTGCACTAATACATTCATTCACTTTGTGGATGGTGGCATTGATAGGGCCGAGTTCAACTACTTGCGCGCCTGTTGGTGCTATGAAACGCCCATCGGATGTGCCGCCCGTTGTGGATAATTCCGCATCTAAACCTACTTCAGATTTAATCGCTGCTACTACTGCATTCACTAAATCCCCGCGCGGTGTTAGAAATGGCTGGCCGCTTAAAATCCATTGCAACTCATAGTTCAATTTGTGCTTATTTAAAATTGCTTCGGTGCGCTCACGTAAAATTGTCTCAGTCAATTCAGTGGAGAAACGGAAGTTAAAAATCACTTCAACTTCACCAGGAATCACATTGGTCGCGCCTGTGCCGCCATTAATGTTGGAAACTTGGAAACTGGTGGCAGGGAAAAACTCGTTGCCGTTATCCCAATGTTCAGCGGTGAGCTCGGCAAGCGCTGGTGCAAATTTATGAATCGGGTTATCTGCCAAGTGCGGATAGGCCACATGGCCTTGAATACCTTTGACTTTTAAAATGGCACCGAGCGAACCACGACGACCATTTTTAATGACATCGCCCACCTGTGAGGTACTTGATGGCTCGCCCACAATGCACCAGGTCATTTTGGTGTTGCGTGCTTCCAGCCACTCCACCACTTTTACCGTGCCATTAATCGAGGGACCTTCTTCATCGCTGGTAATTAAAAATGCAATGCGGCCTTTGTGATTGGGATGTTTTGCAATGAAGTTTTCGCAGGCAATAACCATGCAAGCAAGCGAACCTTTCATGTCAGCTGCGCCACGGCCGTGCAACATGCCATCAATAATTTGCGGCTCAAACGGTGGGTTGTTCCAGTTGGCTTCAGGGCCAGTGGGCACTACATCGGTATGACCTGCGAACGCGAGAATGGGCCCGCTCTCTCCGCGCACAGCCCAAAAATTATCGACCTCACCAAAACGTAAGCGCTCGGTTTTAAAGCCAATGGCTTCCAAGCGTTTGATCATCATTTCTTGGCAGCCATCATCTTCGGGTGTAACCGAGCGGCAGCGAATTAAATCTATAGCGAGTTGCAGGGTGGGCGTAAGCGAGGAATTCATTGGCATTTCCATAAGTCAGTAAAAAACAGTTCAGCAAAATATGTGA
>CAZZEV010000346.1:0-3132 GCA_964653305.1 uncultured Cellvibrionaceae bacterium
AAGCGTTCTGCCCAACCACTCGCGAGCAGGTTTTGCTGTATGCTTTCGCCACTCACATGCTGCTGATTGAAAAATTGTTGATTATCACCAGTACGCATTAATTCGATAAAACGCAGGGTGATTTTTCGGGTTTTTATAAAGTGTAAAAAATCCTGTAATTCATGAGCATTTTGATCGCGCAACAACACTGTATTTATCTTTAAACTTTTGAACCCTAAGGTTTGCGCAATATCTAACCCACGCAAAATACTGGCAAGCTTCTCGCTACCCGTAATCATTTGAAAGGCACTGGGGTTTAAACTATCCACGCTGACATTAAGCACATCCAAACCTGCTGCACGCCATTGCACAACATCTTTTTCCAAACGAAAACCGTTTGTGGTTAAACCGACGGTTTCAATTCCAGGAATAGATTTACACAGCGAAATAATATTGCAGAGATCGCGGCGCAAACTCGGCTCGCCACCGGTAATACGAATTTTTTTAGTGCCTAATGCAGAAAACGCATTTACCAAGCGTTTAATCTCAATGAGCGACAATTCGCCGTCGTGGGAATGGCATTCACTTCCGTCGGGTAAGCAATAGGTACAACGAAAATTACATTTTTCGGTTATGGATAAACGCAAGTAACTGAAGCGACGTTCAAATTTATCCACCAAGGTGGCTTGCGGTTGAAGATGATTCGATTGAAGAGCATCACCCTTAAAATGGCTGCGAACAATTAGCCCTTGGCTATCCAGCTGCATAAAACACCTTTCCAATGAGGGGGAGGCTTATTCATTTCTAAATAAACCCAGTGGCGGAATGCCACGGCTTAACATCCGTACCCATGAGTAATACAACTATGCTTGGGGTTAGGCCATTAAGCTCGGCGTGTTTTAATCATAACGGCTAAGAGGCGGCAGTGTTATTGCCATGAAGGGGAAAGGCGGCTACCCATAAAGGGGTAGCCCGTAATGAAATTACCACTAATCGTTGAGCAAAAGCTGATTTTCAATCGCGATATGCATATTAAGCTGCAATACAAACTCCAACAGGCTTTCATAGAGCGCTTGCCAGCGAACAGAGGCATTGCTGGGCGGGTTAAAATGATGGGTTATTGTGTTTAGCTTGGCCATCATATTGATATGACGATCATGACTGTGATGCGCAAGCGCGAGCTGCGAGAACATATTGAAATTAGCTGCCGCCGCTAATGCAGGAAATAAAAATAATTCTTCTTGCTCCATATGATTTGCTAAATCGTCAAAAAATTCAATCAGTAAAACATGTAGACCCACGGGGCAGCTATTGTGCTCAGCATATCGTTTCTCTATATAGCGCGCCTCACTGATTAAACCGTATATTTGCGCTCTGTGGGGTTCATGAAAGCGCCTGATAATGTCATGTGTCAGCGTATGTACATCTATGGCTTTGCACTGCGCACAAGCAGACGTGATTAGCGCTTTTTGCAACTCAGATATAAAATCTGTTCGCGCTAAACTTTTGCTATGTAAAATCTGCGCTAGGTTTGTATGCTGATGCTCACGCAAGTCTATGCGGTGGGCCTGCATGACACTCGCTATTTCAGGGTAGGTCGTTATGAGTTCGGCAAGCGGTATATGGATTAATTTCATCATCAAACCACCTCTTTGTTTACCCGAATGTTTTTAGGGTGTCGTACTGCGTGTGGCTCGCATTTTTATCGGTCGCAATTAGCTGATGTGCCGCAAACATGACTTTTCTCATATCAGAAAAATGGCAAGCTTCACCGTCTTTCTTTTTAATCCCAAAGCTTGTTAACTCTAAATGCCATTGCGGCGTAACATTGTGTTTCGCTAATGTTTTTTTAACGCACTCAATTTTGCAACCATCAATAGCCAATATCGGCCGACCTGATTGCGCTAACTTTACTAGGCCTTTTACATCCCCACCTACGCCGGCAATGCACGACATTTGCGCATGGCCTTCGCGGTCTAACACAACCGCTAAATCATTAGCCAATTGCGCGACATTAGAACAACCAGAGCAAGAGTAGACTAAGGGCAAGCTGTTTCTTTCACGGCTCATACTGCCACCTATACGAAAGTGTGAATGAAGATCATTAATCACCAGTATAGAAATTGAATGATCTTCGCTATTGATTCGTATCAAACAATCCTTGCAATTATTCGGTTTCTAAACGAACGCGCTTGGTTTCTTGTTCGGCGTGCAGAGGTCTTACCTCGGTAAAATACATCCACATGAGTGAGGTCCACACCACACCGAACATCAACATAAACGCAGATGAACGTACGCCGGTTATGTCAACCAAGGCTCCAAACATAATCGGCATTAAAAAGCCACCTAGGCCACCTGCCAATCCAACAATACCTGAGATTACGCCGATATTTTTTGGGTAGTCATCAGAAATATATTTAAAGACAGATGCTTTACCTACTGCGAATGCAATGCCCATGGTAAACATAATAATGGTGAAACTAACAGGGCCAAGGCCAATGTGAAAAGTTGCAGGACCACGAATCGTATTAATGGTTAAATCTGTCGGAGGGTAAGATAAAAAGAATAAACAGGCAAGCGATATCCAAAGTACCCACCACGTGACTGTATGTGCACCAAACCTATCAGAAAAATAACCACCTAATGCACGCAAGACACCACCAGGCAAACTAAAGCAAACCGCCAAAAGTGCAGCGAGTTTTAAATCAAAACCATATTCAGCGATATAGTATTTTGTCATCCATAGCGAGAGCGCGACATAACCACCAAACACAATGGAATAGTATTGGCTGTAGCGCCACACTTTAGGGTCTTTTAATACCTGCAGCTGCTCTTTGATGCTGACACTCGAAGCCACCTGATGACTCTTGTCGGTAAAAGTAAAGACCCAAAATAAAATGGCTGTCACTAGCATAATCACTGCATATACATGGGGCACCGCAGTCCACCCATAGGCAACCACAATCAGCGGTGCAACCAATTTTGTAACAGCAGCACCGGTGTTGCCAGCACCAAAAATCCCCATAGCTAAACCTTGACGATTTTTAGGAAACCAGCGTGCACAATAAGCAATACCTACGGTGAATGAGCCACCCGCTACACCCACAAATAAACTCAATACTAAAAAATGCCAATATTCTGTAGCCGATGAAA
>CAZZEV010000347.1:0-3130 GCA_964653305.1 uncultured Cellvibrionaceae bacterium
GTGACAACAACATCCCCGCTAACATAAAGCCACAACCAAGCCATGCGCGTGGGCTTAGGCTTTCATCTAATAACCATACTCCGCCAATTGCTGCGAATACAGCCTCCAAACTCATAATGATGGCAGCGTGACTCGCTTTTGCATTTTTTTGTGCGATAACTTGTAAGGTGTAGGCGATGCCAACGCTCACAACGCCTGCAAATAAAATGGGCTGCCAGCCTGCGATGGCGCCGGATAAGGTGGGCGTTTCAATGATTAACGAAACCCCGAGGCTTAATAGCCCGCACACAAGAAACTGCACGGCAGATAATTGAATGGGGTCAATACGGCCGCTGAAATGGTCGATTACTAAAATATGGAATGCCCAGAACAAAGCACCTACAAAAATCAGCGTATCACCCAGTGACATGGTGAAATCATCGTTAATACTCAGTAAATATAGGCCGACCACAGCGAGTGCAGCGCCCAGCCAGGTGGTTAGGCCAGTGGTATGTTTGAGTAGAATGCCGATGATGGGAACCAAAATTAAATATAAGCCGGTGATAAAACCGGCTTTAGCCGCTGTGGTGTAAAATAATCCATATTGCTGGAGTGTTGCGGCCACAAATAAAACCAAGCCGCAAATAATTCCGCCTTTAGTAACTGAGTGATTTGCTTTTGTATCTCGATTAACTGTTTGTCGCGAAAGAAACCAAAGTAAGGGCAGTAGTGAAAGGCTGCCCAATAAAAACCGTGCGCTGTTAAAGGCAAAGGGCTCGAGATAATTCATTCCCAATCGTTGCGCCACAAATCCGAACCCCCAGATTGCAGCAGCAATTAACAGCATTAGATTAGATTTCATTTTTTTGTCGATTCACTGTTACTATTTCTTAAGTGTAAACGCATCGCGCACTTTCCAAATGGGCGCTTCTTCTGAATTTTTTTCAACCCATAACGGATGTTTTCCGCTTGAATTGATTTTCCATTCGCGTGGAATGTCATCAGTACCAATCATGTAGGCGTGCAGATTGCCGTGTTTATCTATGCGGAAGCGCAAGAAGCCTTTATAGCCTTGGTGAGCAAGTGTTGAAAAGGCGTTATTGGTTAGAAGCCCGCACGCGGACATAACCGAAAAGAAAATACCAAATAATAATCCGCTAACAACAATGCCGCTTCCTACGAGTAAGGCGCCTTTTACATAATCATTGTTGATGGAGTGATTTAGTATTTGAATGGACTCGTGATTAACGAGAAACCTCCCAACCCACCAATATAACGTGGGTACCGCTAATACTTGTAGTCCACCGTGAACTGCACCTGGAATGGCAGATTTTTTCCCGTCCTCAAAGGCGATACAAAAACACACCAGAAAAATAATCAGGTGAACAGTGAGTGCTAGCGGGCTAAAAAAGAAGGCTTTAAACCATTGCAATAAAAATACTTGAAGTTCAAGCGTAGGAATTTCAGCGGTTGTCTTAAAACCATTTTTGGCGAATGCATCGCTAAAGACAAAACTGTTACAGAGCACCGCGAGCCAATACAAAATACCTAAGCTAATTGGCAACATAATATTGCCGGAAAATGCCCAATCCCATGTTTCCTTTAGTCGTTGCGCAATAATCGATTTCCAACCTTGTTCTGTGCTGGTGGAGGAGTAGATTCCCGTGAACGATGTTGGCTTGAATAACGCCCAGAGATTGGTCCATGACAGCCCCCAACTTTTTAAAATGCCAGGGTAGCTTTTACTGTATTGATAGGCTCTTTGATTTTCTTTTTTCTTTTCGTCTTGGATTCCTACGCGAGCACGTTTTTGCAAGTCAGGTGTAATTGCGCCAGTTTCGGGCGAGCGATCTAATACTTTTTCTTTCCATGCTCGGATTGCATGTGTGGGGTGCAAGAAGGCACCGCCACTGCCGCAAGTAATTAACATATCGTCGTAATCTAAACTTGCGCCACTTGTGGCAGTTGCACGGCTGTAGTGGTGTAAGTCACCCGCAAGATGCATTCGCACGCGCACACCTTTTTCATGAAGCGCATCTTCAAAACGTTGGTAGCGTTTTGGATAGCCTGGGCGAGCATTGTCCCCTAGTGAGCGAGTCCAGTAGGGCTCGGGGTACAGCAGAATAACGTTGTCTTCGGGTGTGAGATCTTCTTCAATTAGCTTGAGAAATATATCAAGTTGCTCCCGATCTAAATCCCCGACTAGCGCAAAGTCTAGACCCAATATCCACCAATTTTGGGGTAAGCGAGCCGCAAAATAGCTGCGGGTTTGCGGTGTGTCTGCATCCAAAAACTGGCGATCAAATTCGCCGATAAAATGCCGATTGAACGTCGAAATATTGTCAAACCAATCGTGGTTTTGTGGAATTGCCAAGACTTTTCTTTTCTGGTCGCCCGTCGATTTTGATGCTTCCCACATTTCGATAAAACGATACTGGTATTCCTCATTACTTGCCCCCGGGTACGCGAGATCCCCCCCTAAAACTAAGAGCTCACCACGTTGGCTTGGGGTAATGTCTACCGCGATGTCACCGTCTTCAATCTTCAAGTGATGTTCTTGCATAGCACGGGCAATGGTATAACTCGCGTTGCCGCCATCGCCGCTATCAGACATAAAATCCCACCAAAATTCGGCATCCAAGTCGTTCTTAGAAAGATCAATAATTTCAAACTCTTTCTGGAATAGCTCCCGTTTATCTAAATTACGGAGCTGGTTTCCGGTAGAGATCATCTCTACAGCTGATCTGAACAACACTGCGGGGTTATACCAAGCCACAGGCCAGCGTTTGTGGGGCGGTTCATTGATGCCGAATTTATAGTTAGCCACTGGTTTCTCCTTTAGTGGTGGGCGTTTGAACGATTCAAAAAGATTTCGCAGTGTAGCATTGCGTGTGTGAATTTGGCGCTCGCTTTTAGTCTTGGCATGGCTTGTTGTGTAGTGCCAAGCTTTTGACTTTTAACTAGGTGTGTATTTTTAAGTAATTGATAAATAAAGAATAAATCTCTTGGCATTGCCTTTGCAAAACTCCTGTTATGAACCAGTCCAAGCGTTGATTGTTTGACGCGAACACTTAACAGAGGGTTAGCCCATGGCGGGCATGCACACTATCCAAACCTCGATAACACCTTTGAAGCTGGTGCCTTTTGTTGC
>CAZZEV010000348.1:0-3125 GCA_964653305.1 uncultured Cellvibrionaceae bacterium
GTAGCAAGTGGATGCGCGAAGCCGTGGCATCACTCACTCAAGATTATTCTGATCTCGCTGCGCTAATTGAAACCCACGCGGGGGATGAACAAAATGATTTTATGATTTTGTATCAGGATTATCGCGCGGCTGGCGGTGAAACAGCACTGGATGATTTGCAGCGCAATCCCGGCGGCAATGCATTAAATACTTATCTGCATTCACTGGCGGCCACTAAAAATCCAGTGGGATTGTTGGGCGCAATTTATATTATTGAAGGAACTGGGCAGCGCATAATTCCTGCGCTCTTACCTTTGCTTCGCAAACAATTGGATTTGCCCGCAAGTGCCTTTCGCTTTTTGGAATATCACGGCGCTAATGACGAGCACCATTTGGCGCGCTGGTTACAGGCGGTTGAGTTGGTACTCGCCAAAGATGCCAATGCCGTTAAAACCATAGCGGCAACTGCCAAACGTACCGCGCAACTTTATCTTATGCAGTTTGAACATATTTTGGAGAACTAAGCCATGCAAAAAGAACCTGAATTTCTCACTAAAGAATACGATGCGCGCGACCCCAGCCCTTGGTTGGCATTGTATTTAGATCAGAGTACTCCGCTGCCAGAGCATGTAAAAAAATCTTGGCTAAAAGATTCTGAATCTGGTTCACGCCAATTTGTGTTGCCCTTTGTACGGCCATTGGCCCGAACCTTTATTGTGCTTATTCAAGTGCTAAAAATTGTTGTGCCGCGCAACTGGGCGGCGTCGCGCTTTTTGCATTGGGTGTTGGCAACCGGCATGAAATACTTTGTAAGCCCTGAGGCCAACTGGTTGGTGCTGCGCCATTTTCATATAGGCGCGCAAGTGTTGGAATTTATCGCCGCGAATGCGCCAGTGGAAGTACCCACCGCGCCGCTCAAGCCGCAAAATTTAGACGACCTAAAAGATGAGTTGTTTTTAAAGCACGATTTGAATCTATTCAACTTTGTGATTCGCCTCAACCAAGCGCTGCGCGATAAAGATGAAAAGCTCGCCCCTATCGCCAAACCTGATTTCAGTATGATCACTGAGCCAGACGTTGATTTGAGTAAAATGCCGCAAGGTTGGCTAAATAAAATGGATTTGCAAACCGCCATTGAAATGTTTACGCCCACCTATCAATTATTTTTAACCGACAACGATTTCTGGCGTGCATCCAACTCATTGCAGTTGGATGAAACCATTGGCATCTACGTCGCTACCATCATGAATTCACCGCAGCATTTAATTCTGCTCAACAACAAACACCCACTCGTCCCCATGAGCACCTTGCGTGCCGGTTATAGATTGGTGCTGCACGGATTGTCGACTGAGATGTTGCATGCGCTGTTAATGGAAATGAAAAATAACAATCAATAATCTTTGCTAATTGGTAATTTAAAATCGATCCTCTATTTGCCCTGATGCTCACATTTCTTTCTCCGTGAAGTCCTTATATGTCAACATTCAGAAGAGTTTTTATTGGTTTAGCATTTATATTTGCGTTGGGAACAATTGCAGGCTTAAACCAAGGTAAAGAATCTAGTGCCCCATTAGAGCCAAGTAACACCACCAGCAAGATAAACTCATTGGAACGAGAGCTTAATGATTTGCGTAAGCAATACACAAATCATCTTGCCAAAGCTGCTGATAAACCACCGCAGCATTCAAGCTCAACAGTCTCTTTATCCTCTCCTACAAGCGAGCCTAGTAGTTCGTCCGCACCAAATATTCGAGAAGAATTAATCGCTGAAGTTGAACGAGTAAAGGAAATATTTAAGAAAGACCCTAACTTTGATATGGATGCAGCTCAACGTAAAATTTTTGAATCAGAAGCTATAGATAGCACTTGGGCAGCGCCTAGGGAGAATGCCATTTCCCAAGCGTTTAAACATATCAGTAGCCTGCAGGATAAATCCGTAAAGTCTATTCAATGCCGCTCTAAATGGTGTCGCATTGAAATTTTTTACCAAAATACGGGGGACACAGTACCCATGGCTGAAGACGTTTATGCAATGACTCGTGATGACAAGTATGGGGAATTGTTTTCGCGTGGAGGTGAAATGAGCGTGTCAATTAAAGATAAAGTGCTTAGCATATATTTGAAATCAGACCCTAGGGTATTGTTTTTTTGATCTTCTGAAATTTCCGAGACATGCAATGAAAATAGTTCAATGGATTGTAGTAATTATTTTGGGTGTATCAGTTGGGGTAACCGGTTGGTATTTTGGCTCATCTACGCGTGAAGTAAAAACCATAGCACCGGTAGTGTCCGAAGAGGATTCTCGTCGCGTTGTTGAGTTAGAGCAACAAATTAATGATATGAAAAAACGTTTGTCGGCACTCAAGGAAAAGCAAACTATTCCTGGCCAAGAAGCAACGGCTACTACCGCTAACACGCAGAAGCTATCTGCACCCCATGACAGCGGTGAAAATCCACCTTCATCCAATAATAGTCCTTCTCAACATACTGAAGACCAACCTGCGCCAAGTATGGCTGCTGATCCTGTTTCAGCTATAACGTCCCTACCACAAAAATTTGCGTCGGAAGAAATTGATACTAAATGGGCCCTAGACCACGAGAAAAAATTGCAAGAGGCTCTTTATAAAGCCCCCGAATTCCAAGCGATGGAGTTGGGATCTATAACTTGTAGGTCAACCATTTGCGAAATCAAAATCAAAGTTTATAAAAAAGACAATCTAATAAAGTTAGGCTCAACCTTGAATCGCCTGCTTATGAATAAACAACCGAATGTATTTGACCCCAACATGATGATTAAGTATTCGGAATCAGAAAAAACTGGCAGCTTTTATTTTGGCGGGATCAACTAACAGAATTAATTTTTTTAACCGACAACGATTTCTGGCGCGCATCTAACTCATTGCAGTTGGATGAAACTATTGGCATCTACGTCGCCACTATCATGAATTCACCACAGCATTTAATTCTGCTCAACAACAAGCACCCACTCGTCCCCATGAGCACCTTACGCGCAGGTTATAGATTGGTGCTGCACGGATTGTCGACCGAGATGCTGCATGCGCTGTTGATGGAACTAAAAAAGAAAGCGGCAAAGTAGAGTGTTATGCGGCAGTGTGTTTATCGTCAATGCATGCTTTAACCATTCA
>CAZZEV010000349.1:0-3111 GCA_964653305.1 uncultured Cellvibrionaceae bacterium
GATTTGCCCCAGCTGGCAACAACCGCCCGAGCCCGACAAAGTTAATTTAATGCTAGACCCCGGCCTCGCATTCGGTACCGGCACGCACCCAACCACCTTTATGTGTATGCAGTGGATTGACCAACAAGATTTCACCGGTTTGGATATTGTGGATTACGGCTGCGGCTCAGGTATTTTAGGCATCGCTACTTTATTGATGGGTGCCAAGAAAGTTATCGGCGTCGATATAGACCCACAAGCCTTACTCGCCACCACCGAAAATGCAAAGCGCAATAAATTACCGGAAGATGCCATGCCCGTGTTTTTACCCAAAGACACACCCAGTTTCATGGCCGACATTATGCTCGCCAATATCCTCGCCGGTCCCTTGGCTGAATTAGCACCAGCTCTCAATGCAATGACTAAAGTCGGTGGCAAGATTTGCTTATCGGGCATATTGGCTATTCAAGCCGAAGCGGTAAAAGCAGCTTACGCGCAGTGGTTTGAGTTTGATCCACTCGCCACACAAGAAGAATGGGTGCGCATTACCGGAACAAAAGTGCGCGAATAAGCAATTTAGCTCCCGCATTTGACCTACAAATGCGGGAAGCTTAACACTCCACAATAAGAACAATTTACCGCGCCAAAGCGAAAGGCTACACTCACAGGCAAGATCATTAAGGAACACCGACCGCTATGACCCAGATGGTTACACGCTGCCCCAAATGCGCTACCGCTTTTCGCATCACCAGTACCCAGCTTGAGTCAGCCAAGGGCGCCGTACGCTGCGGCTCCTGTTTACATATTTTTAAGGCCCAAGATTTTTTGGTAAAGAGTGCAACACCAGAAATTGCAGCCCAAACAATCAAGCCAACAATTACAACCACAGAAAAAATTGAAGCACCAAAAACTGAAACAGCTAAAGCTGAAGCACCTCAAGCAGCAACTGCAAAACCAGCACCTTCGACAACAACACCCCAAATACAAAAATCTGAAATCACCAAATCTATAGACGTGCAAGCTAGTGCAGAATCCAGCACCAGCCAGCAAATCACGCCGCCACCATCAGCCACACCAAAGGTCTCACAATTCGAAAAAGCAGCTGAAGCAACCAAACCCATCATCGATAAAGCTAAAGCACTAGAAGATGAAGATGACGTTCTCATCAGCGACGACATGGACAAAGTCGATGAAAAAGCCTCAACCTATGAGTTTGATGGTTTTTTAGATGTAGACCTCCAACCGAAGCAAACAGTCTCCTTGTTTGAGCGCGAAATCCGCTATGACGAACCAAAAGACGATGCCAATGAAGAGGATGCCGATGAATCTTGGGCAGAAAACTTATTAGATGACGATGAAGAAACTCTTCATCAACTCAAAAAAACTCCACCGCCTATAGCGCCAGCCACGGTAACTGAAAGCGAACCTGAAACTTCAGCAGTAGAAGCTGCCGCAAGCAAAACAACTAAGGAATCAGAATCCGGTTATTCGGGTCCTATTTTTAGCCTTATCAGTGAAGTCGCAGATGCAACTGAGACTAAAGACGAATACAGAGAACAACAAAACGAGCACGGCTTTAGCGAAGCTTTCTTGAGCGCTACTCGCGCACCCGAAGCTGCACCTACAACTGCAGAATCATCTGAGTTTGCCGCCTCGTTGTTTGAGGCCGAACCAGACAACGATCAACAAGAAGAAAAAGCCACCAGCAAGCGCCCGGTAAAATCACCCAAAATGCGTGCGTTTGATACCTCGCGCGCCGCACTGCTCATGAACATCATGCCGGCACCGGTTGAATTTACTGCTAAGCGTATGCGCCGCTGGTATCAACAGAAACTATGGCCAACCTTATCCATTCTGATGGCAGCCCTGCTTTTCTTCCAGGTCGCCTACTTTAAGTTCGATTACTTTAGCCGCGTAGAGCCCACTCGCACAGCTTACTTATTTACGTGCCCGCTATTTGGCTGTGAAGTGCCGCCCTTGGTAGATATATTGGAAATTGAAACAACCAATTTGATAGTGCGCAATCACCCACAAGTGGGCGAAGCGCTTTTGGTGGATGCCATCCTGATCAATAAAGCCCCCTTTGAGCAGCCATTTCCAGACCTGATTTTATCCTTTAGTAAACTAGATGAAACCCCTGTGGCCAGCCGTCGTTTTACCCCTAAAGAGTATTTAGGCGGAGAGTTAGCGGGTATGAAATATATCCCTGAGCGTCAACCAGTACACATCGCACTAGAGATTGCCGACCCAGGTCCAGAGGCGGTGAATTACACCCTTTCTGCACACTGATGAGCAGTTAAACAACAACGCATTTAGTGCACCAAATTGCAACCCCTTAAAACATCTTTTTAGCTCAAAAAAACGCCAATATTTGGCGTTTTTTCGTTTTCAATCTGCCCCTGAACGGTTATCATGGCGCCCCTTTTACGCAGGTGCAGAAACGTCTTTTACACTTGCGCTTGCTCATACCAGGAGCATTTAATGTTCCGTATCGGACCCTATCATATTGAAAGTAAAGTTATTCTTGCCCCTATGGCAGGCGTAACGGATCGTCCTTTCCGCCAGCTTTGCCGGCGGCTAGGTGCAGGACTGGTAGTGTCAGAGATGGTGACCTCCAACTCGGAGTTATGGGGCACGCGCAAAAGTAGTCTGCGCTTGGATCACACCGGCGAAGCCGAACCCATTGCGGTTCAAATTGCCGGCGGCGACCCGGAAATGATGGCGGAAGCAGCGCGTTTAAACGTTGCTAACGGTGCCCAAATTATTGATATCAATATGGGCTGCCCCGCTAAAAAAGTGTGTAAAAAAGCCGCTGGTTCAGCCTTGTTAAAAGATGAACAGCTGGTCGCTGAAATTCTGCAATCCGTTGTAGCTGCAGTCGACGTACCGGTAACCCTCAAGTTCCGTACCGGCTGGAGCACCGAAGAACGCAATGCCTTACGCATAGCGCGAATTGCAGAAGATGCGGGCATCAGTGCCCTCGCCTTACATGGCCGAACTCGCGCATGCGCGTTCACCGGTGAGGCAGAATACGACACCATCGCAGCCGTTGTGCAAGCTGTCACTATTCCCGTGTTTTGTAACGGTGATATAGATTCAGCTCGCAAAGCAAAAGCGGTGTTAGATCACACC
>CAZZEV010000350.1:0-3104 GCA_964653305.1 uncultured Cellvibrionaceae bacterium
GAGCAGGTACGTGATAATGCCACACTTTCAATGGCTATGCAGTGTCTGTGTTTAGTGGCTTCTGAGACTCGGTTTGAATCTTTCGTTTATTCAATTTTCTGTGTCCTTGGGCGTCTAAAAAATAAACAAATCAATGGCTTTTGCACCCCAAAATTCTGAGGAATTTGAGTGATTATTTTCCGTTATCTCACCAGAGAGATTTTAATAAATGTCTGCGCGGTTTTTATCGCGCTCCTGCTTATTGTGCTGAGCTACCGCTTCGTGAATTTACTCGCTGGGGCAGCTGCAGGCAAATACGCCGTGAATGTGCTTCTCGAAATGATTGTTTATCGCATGCCGGGGTTTGTCCAAATTATTCTGCCGTTCAGTTTTTACATTGCTGTGCTTTTGGCGTATGGCCGCCTCTATATGGAAAGTGAAATGGTGGTGTTGTTTGCGTGTGGCGTTAGTCAGCGCCAATTGGTGGCCATCACTTTTGTGTCTGCAGCTGTAATAGCCGTGTTGGTTGCGTTATTTACATTTTGGTTGGGGCCAAAAGGTTCAGAGCGTTACGCAAAAATTTTAGACGAACAACGTAACCGTAGTGAATTTGATGTACTCAACGCGGGCCGTTTTCAAACCATTGGTCAGGGGCAAGCCGTGACCTACGTGCAAGAAATTGTGGACAATCACAAACGTTTAAACGATGTGTTTATTGCGCGCGATGGCAGTGCTAAATCGTCGCCAACCATTTTGTTGGCGCGTCACGGTGACCAGGTTGAACATGAAGAATACGGTCAGCGCTATTTGGTGCTGCGTGATGGCTATCAATATGAAGGCCAACCAGGCACTGCCGATTTCCGCATTACCCATTTTTCAAGTTATGGTCAGTATATGCCGCCTGTGGTTTTATCCGGCGATCACACGCGTGATACTGATACAAAATCAACGATGGAGTTGCTGTCCTCCGATGATCGCGAGTTGCGCACCGCTTTGCAATGGCGCATCGCATTGCCTGTGATGGTTTTTGTTATGACATTTTTGGCGGTGCCCTTTAGCAAAACTAATCCACGCCAAGGGCGCTATTTAAAAATGTTGCCTGCAATTTTAGTGTTTGTATTTTATTTTGTGTTTTTGAGTACCGCGCGCGGTCTTATGGAGCAGGGCAAATTGCCGGTATCGCTGGGATTTTGGATGGTGCATGGCGCATTTCTAGCGCTGGGTTGGCTCTTGTTTAACTGGGATCGTTTGTTGCGGCCTAAGCGTCGCGCTCGCGTGGGGGCTATAGCCAATGCGTAAAATAACCCGCTATGTATCTACCAGCGTTTTTAATGCGATAGCCCTTACGCTTTTGGTTTTTATGTCGCTGTTTTTTATCCTCACGTTAATCGATCAATTGCAATCACTGCGCGGTAATTACACGGCTTTTGAAGCGTTGATTAATGTTGTGTTGAGAATGCCAGAGGGCTTAAACACTCTAATTCCTTTTTCATGTTTAATTGGCTGTCTTGCCGGTTTAGGTGCTTTGGCAACCTCTAGCGAGTTGGTGATTATTCGTGCTGCGGGTGTATCGACGAAACGAATTGTGTGGATGTCACTGCGCCCCGCCTTAGTATTTATGTTATTGCAGTTGGTAGTGAGCGAGTATGTGTCGCCATACGCAGAGCAAATGGCAATAAACCGTAAGGCCATAGCCCTAGGAACGAGCGTAAAACAGTCGCAGCAAAAATTGTGGAATCATGAAACCAATGAATTTATGCATTTTGATGCGGTCTTGCCGAGCGGTATTATTTACGGGTTGAGTCGGTATCAATTAAATGATGAACACCAATTAGTCTCAGCAAGTTTTGCTAAGCAGGCAATTTACCAAGGCGATCATTGGCAAGAAGAGGATGTGGCAATTACCCATGTTGAGAAAGATGCTACGCGTGTAGAAAACATGGCCTCACGCCGCTGGGATTCGCGTCTAACTCCAGATTTGCTCAATGTGTTGGTGCTTGAGCCGGATAGCTTATCGCTGCGCAATTTATTTTATTACAACAATTATTTGAATCAACAAAAAATTGAAAATCAGGATTACAGTTTGGCGTTTTGGAAGAAAGCACTTGAGCCGCTGGCAACCGCAAGCCTTGTGTTAATTGCAATTTCGTTTATTTTTGGGCCGCTGCGCAGTGTGACCATGGGGCAGCGTGTATTTACCGGAGTGATGTTTGGTGTTGTGTTTTTGCTTGCTCAAAAATTATTTGGGCCAGCGAGTTTGGTGTTTGGTTTTTCGCCCTTGTTAGCGGTGCTTAGCCCAATTTTGATTTGTGTGGGAATAGGCGTGATTCTACTGCGTAAAGCGCATTAGCTCGATCATGGTTACTATCGCTTGAAGGGTTTGTTTAATTAGAAAATTTAATTGATCAGATACTGCACTTTTTGTAAGAGTGCTTCTTTATCAATGGGTTTTTCAAGGCAGCCGCGAATTCCAATTGTTGAATCAGAAACGGGGCGAAGGTTGCAACTGTCAATTGAGATTAACACTATAGGTATAGTGTTGGTTTTGGGGTTGCGCGCCAATTGGCGGCAGAGGCGCTCATCATTTTCATCTGCAATAGTTGCATCCATGATGATGGCATCTGGGTGAATTTCCAAACAAATATCCAACGCTTCTTCTGCGGTTTCCGTGTACAAAATATTGTATTGGGGTGTGAGCATTTGAATCAGCGTTTTAGTTTCTTTGGTGTCTTGCTCAACTACTAGAATTGTTTTGTGAACAGCAATATCGTCAACCAATGAACGGTTGCGTCCGCTGTGTTTAGCTTTGTAAAGTGCGCGGTCAGCACGTTTCACTAAATCTTCCAGTGAATAGGTGGTGGCTTGGGCACAGCTTGCGCCGCCGATACTGACTGTGACTTGATGGTGGGTGGGTGAGACCTCATGACGCAAGCCGGCTTTTTCTAGCTCTGCATTAATCGCATCCGCAACTTTCATGGCGCCCAAGCTATCGGTTTCGGGTAGTAGCACAACAAATTCTTCGCCACCGTAACGCCCCAACAAATCAAATGGGCGATTTAAACAATTGCGAATTGCTTGAGTGATTTTCTTTAAGCAAGTGTCGCCAGCGGGGTGGCCGTAATGAT
>CAZZEV010000351.1:0-1541 GCA_964653305.1 uncultured Cellvibrionaceae bacterium
AGTGTGGTGGTGATTTTGGATTTGCATGCACTTATCCGCGAGCAGCTCGCTTTAGGTTTAAGTCACGCAATCTTGTTAGACCCAACGCAAATCAGCGCGCCCAAAGAAGAAGATTTGGTCGAGAAAACCGTGATGGTAGTGGACGACTCGGTAACCGTACGCAAGGTAACTGGCCGCTTCCTAGAGCGCGAAGGTTTCCGTGTAATCACTGCGAAAGACGGTGTAGAAGCGCTGCAGTTGCTACAGGATCACATCCCCGATGTGATGTTGCTCGACATCGAAATGCCGCGTATGGATGGCTTCGAAGTGGCGAAAAACATACGTACTAGCTCCCGTCTGCGCGATATTCCGATCATTATGATCACCTCTCGTACTGGTGAAAAACACCGTGAGCACGCTTTTGAATTGGGCGTGAACAAATACATGGGCAAGCCTTACCAAGAAGATTTGTTGCTATCCAATATTAAAGAGTTAATCAAATAGCGGTGGCTCGGGAGCCAAAACGTGTCGGGACTTAGCATTGGGATATTGGTGGATTCTCCACTCAAACAACAATATCTTGGCAACATGGTAGTGCAGGCGGGTCATAAGATTGGCTTCGTCTATGTGTTAAAAATCAACGCGCCACTGCCCAGCCTCGTTCAGCCTGTGGATGCATGGGTGGTGGATGTGAGCGAGCTAGATGACGGCGAAGATGATAGCGAGCAAAAGACGGCCATAGTCGCCCTGCTTGATGATCTGCTGGAGCAGACACAGCTACCAGTAATCGTCAATGATGCAGCCGAACTAATGCAAGGCAGCCCAGAGTACAATGATTGGGTTAGGCGCATGCTGCAGCGGCTTGAGCGCCTGAGTGGTGACGTCAATCTGCAAGCGGGTGGTGGTGCCAGTGAAGTTTGGGTGTTAGCGGCTTCAACGGGTGGCCCTGCTGCTGTAAAAGATTTTTTAAAGCAACTGCCACCAGAGCTCAAGGTGGCATTTGTTTATGTGCAGCACATAGATAGCGGCCAAGCAGAAACCTTGGTGAAAATGATGAGCAGTGCTGGGCGCTATCCGGTCAGTATTGCCAAACAAGGTTCAGTCTTGTGCGATAACACTATTACGCTAATTACTGCTGATCGCAGTGTGAATATTCACGACAATGGTACTTTGGTGGTGAGTAAAAATCCTTGGGGCGGCTGCTATTCCCCCTCCATAGATCAGGTGACTGCCAATGTGGCACGGGTTTATCGCCAGCGCAGCGGCATTATTATTTTCTCTGGCATGGGAGATGACGGCGCAGCTAGCAGCCGCCTTATAAAACAGCAGGGTGGTAAGGTCTGGGTACAATCGCCTGAACAAAGCACTATTGCTTCAATGCCAGAAGCCGCCATCGCCGCCGGTACGGTGAGTTTTATGGGTACGCCGCCGGAATTGGCTGATGCCTTGGCAAGATTAAAAAGCACTAAAGACGCTATTCGACTGTAAAAAAACAATTGTAAAAAAACAGGAGCGCCTCGCATGAGAGCACCCAAGCGAATCGAACAGAAAAAAATTCAAGA
>CAZZEV010000351.1:1641-3100 GCA_964653305.1 uncultured Cellvibrionaceae bacterium
CAGGAGCGCCTCGCATGAGAGCACCCAAGCGAATCGAACAGAAAAAAATTCAAGAAGTGGCCAGCCTGTTAATTCCTTTGCAGGGTCAAAGTATTTTATTGCCCAACGTAACTGTGGCGGAGATTATTCCATCGTCACCCGTGCAATCCATAGAGAGTGCACCCCATTGGTATTTGGGTAATTTTCAGTGGCGCGAATTGACTGTGCCTTTATTGTCCTTGGAAGCGCTTAATGGTGAAGCTACGCCAAGTATTCATGGCCGCGCACGTTTTGCGGTATTAAATACGACCGGTTTGCACAATGATTTACCCTTTATAGCCATTCTAACTCAAGGCTTGCCGCGCTTGGCGCGTGTTAATGAAGATGAAATCAGCGAGCGCGAAGATGCAGAAAATCGTCGCTACGATTTAATGCATGTGTCTTGGGCGGGGGAATACACGCTTATTCCAAATATTACGGCTATGGAACAAACCTTTCTGGATTATTTACACGCACATGATTAATTTTTTGTTTTGCCCTCAAGTTAAGCGCAGCCTTATTGTTGTGTTAGCCGCGTTGCTGCTGCAAGCCTGTGGAGGCGAGCGAACCACGTCATACAACCCTAGTTCGAGTAGCTCAAGTTCAAGCGCCGCGTCAATCACAACACAAGTTATTACGCAGGCAACATCCACATCAAGGGTGTTAGATCACAGCGATAAACGCTTGCAAGTTATACGTAGTGAAAGTGATTTTTTTGATATTACCGACGCCTATGTCGATTTTAATCTTGCGACGCAAAATTTCACCACCGGTCAAGTTGTGTTGTTAGATTTAGGTAACCAGGATTCATGCCAGCAACGTTTGGATTTTAATTCCTTGCGTGCAGAGGAAGCGGGTGATGAGAGTGTTAAGGTGGTAATAACCTATCGTGAGCGAGCAGCTACATCGGGTACTTGTACTTCGGTGAAATCGCGGCCTTTCTATGTATATTATGTGCAGTCGAGAGGCGCGCTGATTTTTGAAGAGTCCATTCTGTAAGTTAAATAGTGCTCTTGCAGGAGCGACTTTAGTCGCGAATGTTTTTTCGCGGCTGAAGCCACTCCTACAATCGGTATCTTGAGTTGTATTAAAAATCCCCCCACAAATACTGCACCAAACTAATCGCTGCAACCGGTGCTGTTTCAGTACGTAGTACCCGTGGCCCTAAAGTTAATGGCGAAAATTTTTGTGCAATCGCTTGAGTAATTTCGTTCTCATCCAATCCGCCTTCAGGACCAATCAATAGCGCAACGCTTTCTGTGGTTTTGTTTTTGGGTAAACCTTGGTTGTCGCGGTGATGCAATACAAATTTTAATTCCGCATCGCACTTCCCAATCCAATCTGAAAATTGTTTGGGTTCAGATAATTCTGGCAAGATATTCCGCTGGCATTGCTCGCAGGCGCTAATCAGAATTTGCTGCCAGTGCTCCATTTTTTTATC
>CAZZEV010000352.1:0-3099 GCA_964653305.1 uncultured Cellvibrionaceae bacterium
AGGTGCAGGTGCCGGACGAGGTGCCGCAGTTGCACCACATCGGCACGCTGGCCCATTTGCAAGAGGTAAATGCTGTGCAGCCCAAGTTGCCATGGCAGTAGGCTTCGGGGGAGTCGTCAAACAAGCGCTTGGCAACACTTCAACAACCCACTATTGCGACTTGCCCCCTGCCTTAGTTGGAACGGGCGGGGTATCCATACACACTCATTTCGTAAAAAGACGCCCAAGTACCGGAGCCTAGTCCTCCAGTGATCGTAATGCGGACATAGCGAGCAAAAGCCGAAAAAGGATCGACGCAATGTTGTGCCTTTATAACGTTACTAGTATTATCTACTGCAATAAACCATTGCGAATTATCAAGAGAGGTTTCAATTTTATATTGATAGGCATTTGATTGCTCCCATAATACTTCTGTTCTCACGATGACCGATGTGCCATTCAAATCAACTGTCCATTGACAATTGAGCGAAGAATCATGAGCGCACCAACGCGTTGAATTATTACCATCATTTCCGTGAGACGCTGGATTGGCAGTTTGATAACTGCTAGCAAAACTTGTTTTTTTCAAAGCAATGTTTGTAGCGGGATGATCGGCTTTGGTTATGATACTTAGCGAATTCTTGTTAGCTCGGTCGGAAAAAATAATGAATGGAACGTTTTTATAGAATTGTGCTGAAACAGCATAATACGTTTTTTGAGCCAGAGAACGATATTTCCAGGCAGCATTCGGGCCATTGTCAACAACATGCGGGGAATTGAAGTATTGCCAAAAATCAGGACAATAAGTCAAAGCAATGGTGCCATCAGGTTGCCCAAGATCTATTCCAATCTGACCCCAAATTCCACTTGTCGCCAGCAAATGAATTTGTGACATGTTTGAATTAAATTTTGTGTAAATACTCCATTTATCGCTTAACCCCGTTTCAATCAGACGATTAGTTGCAACATAACATGAGCCGCCGATATTCAAAAGCCCACCGAGCATTAGGCATCCATCGTACTCAACAATTGTGGGGTCCGCATACACAAGAGAATCATTAGTAATGCCAGTTACACCTAAATTTGGCTTTATTGGGTCGGAAAAGGTAAAAAAAGGTGCATCCGTTGAAAATCTACCCTGCGAAATATATACCTGTGAATAGCTTGGCGTGTTGTCGGCAAACGCAAGATAAACATAATTGCCAGCGATGCACAGCTTAGGTTGGCCATTAATTCTTATTTTGTGCGAATCCGAAATGAACACTTTTGTGGATTTTGTCCAATAAGGATTTGTCGTCCTGGCGTCATAAACAGTTTGCCATAGAATTCCTTGAGCATCTGGATAGACTAACAAGAAACCCACTTCACACGCCAAAATGGCTGGATCACCATTCGCACACGCAGGACTCAACCCGGGAGTAGATAATAGATCGACTGGGTTCAAAAAATATGGCGCATTGCCCATACTGGTGCTGACATGTTTAAGCAAACTACCATCGCGATACACGATATGTAGCCTGAGCGGAGTCGCATCCTCACCAACGGTCGGCGCTTGGGGATCAATAATAATTGCAGCGCTCAACGCAGCATTGACAGGAATTAATCCTGCCGCTGACTTTAAAGGAATTGCACCCAAATTTACTAGACTAAATGGCAAATAGGTCCCCGATATATCGGGCGGCGCACCAAAACGACTATGAATGCCGCCAGTTGCATTGCGGTATGTATAGCCATAAGCAAAGGAACTGCTCCATTCATAGCAAAGCAGATCGGTTAAATTTGTGCGTCTTTGGACTGTTGCACTTGTGTAGACAAACAAAGGGGCCCAATTGCTTCGATCACTCGCATCAAGCACGCTATCTAAATTTGGAATGAAATTTCCCGCTTTACTTTCATACTGTAAAGCTGCCATTGAATTATTTATATCCGAAATCGACGCCTCCACTGCAAGCTTTGTAATGGTGACATTTTGAACATTGGGCGGATCGTTGTAGCGTTTGTCGCCATAGCAAATCCATTTATCTCCGTTCAGATTACTAACCCACAGGCCGTTGTAACTGTCCTCATCATGCATTACTTGCGTTGATGGATCTTTATAAAGCGAAATTGAATTATCCTTTGACACGCATTTCCTGGGAACTCTTAAGTGTCCTGATGAAAAAAGGTCCGTCAAATAATGTTGGGCGAAAGCTTCCATCATGCAAGCTTTTTTAAATCTATTCAACTGCGCTGATGGTGTTTCCGTTGCACTCGAAATCACAGTCAGGTCAAGAGCACACTGATGACCAATTTGGTAGCACTTGAGTGCATTTTTGCCAAAATGATCCCAATTCGTCGCCGCCAACTTCAAATACCGTCCTTTGTCCGTGAGCCAAAAACCACTTTCTCCCGACCCACCCGTTGCCTTGTTATATAGTTTGTCATATTTATTATCTCTATTCACATACGAATATGCATATGAATATGCGTCATCGCCAAAGCGAACCTTTATTTCGTCAACAACCATCTGAACTTCAGCGGCCTGTTGATTGATAATTACAATGATACTAACGATGTCGTTGTATGAGGCATTGTAGAGTGAGTTAAAAGCATTGATAAACCTCGTTTTGCACTCCTGATCGGTCGCGCCATCAGAAATTGGGTTATCAGGATCACCAAAAAAATCCCCGGCTAAGGCCAAAATTTGTCCAAACCTTATTCCAGTATAGTTGACTAGATCAAAGCTGTCAGCGATAGGCTGCCCTTGATATCGAATCAGTCTTGCGGCGTAGTCGCCAATTGCTTCGTGTTCTGGCGACTCAGATCTTCCTGAATTTATCTTTGTTCCGCCATCACCACTGAAATTAGCATTGGTGAATTTAATAAAATTTGGCCTTCTTAAAAAGGTGATTACCCTTAATGGATTTCTTCAAGTCGCTGGTGAATTTTTTTCGATTCTCCAAAATGGCAATCATACGTTCACGGACATCTTGTGAATTACTTTTCCTTGAAGGTTGAATCGGGATATTTTCCATTTTTAAGATTTCCGGTAAGATTTATTGGTGCACGCTGATTGAATAGACGGATAAGCATTTCAACCACATGAGGCCAAGTATCGCCCCTTGGAAGTACCCTCACCCC
>CAZZEV010000353.1:0-3098 GCA_964653305.1 uncultured Cellvibrionaceae bacterium
GATCTTACTCACTAACAACATAATCCCCCTCTTATTTTCGTCCCTCATAGCCATCCAAATAAGCGCCAGCGGCTTCTTGGGACATCAATAACCGCCATTTCTGATTTTGTGACTGACTATACTTTTTACCTGCGAATTCACTTTCCCGTTGGATAGCGTCTAGAAACGCTGGGCTAGAAAAATAATCCGATTGCTGTTGTGCTTGCTCGCGACTTACTCCAGCGAGCTTATCCTTCTTACCTTGTTGGTAAAACTGGTCAAAAAAGGGCACTGATAACCTAGCACTCTCCTGCATTCGGGTTTGATAACTTGGGTCAAAATCACTTTTTTCTGCATATACGAAGTGTTTCGCATGCCGTTCTGCACTCGACAGATGTTGAGAACAGCCCACCAAACTAAAAGAAAAAACAGCGACAGCTATCACAGTATTCAATGCTTTCATCATAAGCCTCTTTTTAAAAAAAAACCATTTTCATCATAGCATTAGCGAAGTAATTATTTTGCATACCTACCGTTATTGACTTTGTTAAAAGTCAGGCATAAGATCAAAATACTGTATATATAACAATGTATTTATATACAGTATTTTATACTTTTTATCTAACGTCAGAGAGGGCAATATTATGAGTGGTGGAGATGGCAAGGGTCACAATAGTGGAGCACATGATTCCGGTGGCAGCATTAATGGAACTTCTGGGAAAGGTGGGCCATCAAGCGGAGGAGCATCAGATAATTCTGGGTGGAGTTCGGAAAATAACCCGTGGGGCGGTGGTAACTCGGGAATGATTGGTGGCAGTGAACAATAGCCCGCCTACGGCGGGAGCTAAGACTCTGTGACAACGGTGCTTTTTTCAGGTTCACTCGCCCGTTATAATTCCGTACATGTATATCCCTAGACCCGCAAAACTCCTCTTCCAGATTGATGATGGCTGGGGCAAGCTACTCACTAAATACGGTGACGCCATCCCTGAATGGACTCAATTGGTCGTCGAGCGCATGCTCGCCTGTGGTACCCCTGCCATGGGGGTACGTCGGTACTGCTGCGCATCTCCCCATTGCACACACACCAAATACATTTGCTACAGCTGTAAAGGGAAAGGCTGCAGCGCCTGCGGGATGAAAGCCACCGAGCAATGGATTGCCGAACAGCAACACATCCTCCCCGACTGCGAATGGCAACACATCACCTTCACTATGCCCGACAAACTCTGGCCTCTCTTCGCCAACAACTGGCCCCTGCTCAATCAGCTATTTTCTTGCGCGGCCAATACCCTACTGAAATGGGCAAAAAAACTCGGCGTAGAAATCGGTCTGTTTGTGGCACTACACACCTATGGCCGACAACTTAACCGGCACCCGCATATTCATTTATCCGTGACCCGCGGCGGGTTATGCCTTAAACACGGCGTCTGGCGCCCGATTTACTTCAAAAAGAAAGTCGTCGAAGCTTACTGGCGTCAAGCCGTCATCAAACTACTGCGGGAAATCTATGCCGAGTTAGACTTGTCCGCAGCTGGCTATGCGCATATTCGTGACTATCGTGAGTGGTGCCAGTTCCTTGAGATCCAATTCCAACGTCGCTGGAAAATCCACTTTGCGAAAAAAACCAAACACGCCCGGCAAAACGTCAACTACCTAGGGCGTTATCTGAAGCGGCCACCGATGGCGGCCTCCGCGCTGCGCCATTACACCGGCGGCTCGGTAGTTCATCACTATTACGACCACCGCACGCAGCGGCACCGAACGCAGGTATTGAGCCAGGAAGAGATGCTGCTGCGCTATATCAGCCACATCCCCTCACGGCATTTTAAAATGGTGCGGTATTACGGTTTTCTGTCCAACCGCAAACGCGGTGAGTTATTGCCAAAAATCTATGCCGCGCTAGAAATGGAGGTAAAGACAAAACCCACTAAACCTGGCTATGCCGCGTTGATGAAACAATTTACGAATGTCGATCCCTATCAGTGCGTGTTATGTGGTGATCGGATGGTGTTTTCGAGTGCGGAAGTCGGTTCGCGAGCCGAGGTATTGCTAGCCCAACGCCATCAGCAGCTAGAAAAGAAACGATGGTTGTTAGCGGCGTAGGGAAGATCTGCCTTAATTTTGGATTTACGCCCCGGAGTGAGTATTTTCCAATCAGTCGTCAACCATTGAAGTATTTTTGTCGTTGTTTATGAAAGAAGATAATACTTCGCATGGGTATAGTTAAGCCTACAACCGTTAATAATGACTGATTGAAATTCCTAACCATCAAGGAGGTAACGGAGCTAATCATGGTGGCGAAAATACATCTTCTAACTATGGGAAAGATGTATCACGCCAAATCGGTGATGCGATAGCCAGAAAGGAAGGCATCAATCCGAAAATATTCACTGGGTACTTTATCCGTTCAGATGGATATTTGATCGGAATAACGCCACTTGTCAGTGGTGATGCCTTTGGCGTTAATCTTGGCCTGTTCAATAACAATCAAAATAGTAGTAGTGAAAATAAGGGATGGAATGGAAGGAATGGAGATGGCATTAAAAATAGTAGCCAAGGTGGATGGAAGATTAAAACTAATGAACTTACTTCAAACCAAGTAGCTGCTGCTAAATCCGTTCCAGAACCTAAAAATAGTAAATATTATAAGTCCATGAGAGAAGCTAGCGATGAGGTTATTAATTCTAATTTAAACCAAGGGCATGGAGTTGGTGAGGCAGCTAGAGCTGAAAGAGATTACAGAGAAAAAGTAAAGAACGCAATCAATGATAATAGTCCCAATTTGCTACAGGATGCTATTAAATTTACAGCAGATTTTTATAAGGAAGTTTTTAACGCTTACGGAGAAAAAGCCGAAAAACTAGCCAAGTTATTAGCTGATCAAGCTAAAGGTAAAAAGATCCGCAATGTAGAAGATGCATTGAAATCTTATGAAAAACACAAGGCTAACATTAACAAAAAAATCAATGCGAAAGATCGCGAAGCTATCGCCAAGGCTTTGGAGTCTATGGATGTAGAAAAAGCCGCAAAAAATATATCCAAGTTCAGCAAAGGACTAGGTTGGGTTGGCCCAGCTATCGATATAACTGATTGGTTTACAGAATTATACAAAGCAG
>CAZZEV010000354.1:0-3080 GCA_964653305.1 uncultured Cellvibrionaceae bacterium
TGCCAGAATTGAAAGGCATCCGTGATGTAACTGATCACACAGATCGTTCAAATGCTTATATGTGATTCTTCTTATTAAGTGTTTGCAGTCAGCGCAACTATAGTTCTGAATCTAAGTTGCGCTTCCTTGAAACTTACCGCTACTAATGAAACAATCCCGCCGCGCCCTCCGCTACCTCAGCATCTTTTTACGCTTGTAGTTCTCCATTCTAATGCGTTGATTTATTCAATATCCGCGAGTGATCTCCACTCAAGGTTAAGGAGTTTGTTTTTCTAAATGGATAATAAAGTAAACTTTTCATTTTTTTTTAAAATTCTGATTTTAGTGCTTGCTATTCCGGTACTTTTTAGTCAGCTATTCATTCGCTATATTTACACCGATTGGCTTGAGCCGGAATCCACTGCTGGTATCATTATGCTGGCTGATTCTGTTGTAGAGCGGCAGCTCGATCCTACTAAAAAAAATATTCTGGTTTTAGGCAATTCTCGAATCGGTGAAGGCTTCTCTGCAAAAATCGCCAACGCCACAATAAAAGAGACTGACTACAATTTCGTGGTGCTGGGGTTGCCAGGAACAACTCCGCGAATATGGTCTTATGTACTCGATAAAGTAGACAAAAGCTCAAACAGATTTCACGCTGTCTATCTTATGGCGGAAAATTATAATGATACCGCTGAAGAAAATTATAATGACCGTGATTTAGATTCGTCCTATCTTTCTGGCCTACTAAGCTTAAGCAATCTATCCGGTTACCCATCATCTTTCGATGATCCCAAGAAGGTTGATAAAGCGATTCGAAGTATCTTGTTTCCAATATCTCTTTTGCAAAAAGATATGATTCAATTTATCGCTCACCCTAAAAAAAGAATAGCGAAAGTGTTGTCGTGGCGGAAAGATTACTTTGCGTGGACCTATGACTATGGTGGGAATGAGGTGAGCCTTCCAGCGTTGGACAATATTGAAAATGCACCCGCTATATTAGAGCAATTGTCGCCAGCACAAAAACCTGGTCTTGAATGGTATTTTCAATCGGTCAAATACTGTAATAAAACCTATCTCCACAGCTTTCGGTACAACTCACGCTGGTTTGGTGAAATAGCTCAGCATTATTCTGCCAGCGCTGTACGCGTAGGAGCGTTTATGATTCCGCGAGGCCCTTACCACAAGATGATGGGTTGCGATACGGCAATTGCGGGTAGCTTCGAGGCTCTTCATAAAAAGGGCTTGCTAGAATTGGTGCCTAACCATATTTCATTCGATCTGGAGCGGCCAGCTAATTTCTTTGATCATTTACATTTGAACGGTGCAGGGCGAAAAGCGTTTTCTGAAAAGCTTGCTAGCAGCATCGTTGAACAATTAGATAATTAAATATTATGCAATTTGATACATTTAGCTATTGGTTATTTTTCTTTGTCGTGTTTTTACTTTTTACTTCGTTAAGAGAAGGTAAAGCACGTTTAATGCTATTGGTGGCAAGCTATATTTTTTATGCTTGTTGGGATACAAGATTTGTTGCATTGCTGGCAGGGTCAACGCTTGCCAATTATTGGCTGGGAAGGGCGATAAGCCATGCAGAAGCAAGAAAAAAGACAGTTTTCTTAGTTGTTGCCATTGTATTCAATCTGCTACTGCTTGGTTTTTTCAAGTATTATAATTTTTTCATTGATTCATTTAGCACATTGTTTGGTATACAGGAGCAATCGCTACTGTTGAAAATTATATTGCCGGTAGGTATCAGTTTCTTTACTTTTGAAGGGATTGCTTATGCTATAGATATTTATAGAAAAGATATTCCTGCCGAAAAACGATTTTTAAATTTCGCGTTATTTATTTCGTTTTTCCCGCATCTAATCGCAGGCCCTATTATTCGGCCACATGATTATTTTCCACAGTTGGAAAAGCCTTGGAGCCTCTCAAAATCTTGTATTCAATGGTCAGGCTTTCAAATTCTAAAAGGTCTGTTTAAAAAGGTCGTATTGGCAGATAGCATGGCCATTTATGCCAACAAATATTTTTCAGGAGATCCTTCTGTTAGTGTATGGGCTGGGGTGATCGCATTTGGCTTACAGATTTATTTTGATTTTTCTGGCTACACCGATATGGCTAGAGGTTGTGCGAGATTGCTTGGCATCCAATTGCCCATCAATTTTGATAGGCCTTATCTAGCAAAAAATATCAGCATGTTTTGGCGAACCTGGCACATCTCTTTATCATCTTGGTTGCGTGATTATTTATTCATTCCATTAGGTGGAAGTAGGGTGGTGAAGTGGAAGCATCATCGTAATTTTTTTATTGTTATGATTCTGGGTGGTCTGTGGCACGGTGCTAGCTGGGGGTTTGCGTTGTGGGGCTTTTGGCATGGCCTTTTGTTGAGCATGCATAAAGTTTATTCAGATTATTCGACGTTAAAAGTAAAGTTGTTCTTTGCAAGTAAGATCGGCTCTGTTTTGGCTTGGTTCATAACAATACTGTGCGTGTTTATTGGTTGGATTCCGTTTCGAGCCACGAGTTTTGAGCAGGCGATGGATATTGTTAAGGGGTTCCTGTCGGTTTGGAACTTCACACCGAATAGCTTGCCTGTAGAGATTTTTTGGGTTGTGGGCGTGTCAATTGCATTTCTCTCTCTAGATCGTAAAAAAGTGATCGATCATAAGCTAGAGCAGGGTGTTGCGTGGCCTATCTTTATTATCTCTATGGGGTTTTTGCTTTGTTGTATTGATATTTTTATGGTTAGGGATGTAGCCATTCCTTTCATCTACTTTCAGTTCTAGAAAATTCGCGTCATCCTTGCGGGGCGCTTTACCGCCCCGGTTCACTCACAAATCCCAGCTTCAAAATTCCTGCGCGTTGTACGCTCGCCATTACGCTCATTACGTGTTCGTATTCAACCTTCCGGTCACCGCGAATGTGAATTTCAGGTTGCGGTTGCTTGCTCGCTTCTGCGGCTAAACGCACTTGTAATTCTTCATCGCTAATTGTTGTTTCGTTCCAGTGAATTTTTCCATCGGCGGCGATGGATAAATTCACGGTTTCAGGTTTTATTTCATTGACCGTGTTATCGGCACGCGGTAGATCTACTT
>CAZZEV010000355.1:0-3073 GCA_964653305.1 uncultured Cellvibrionaceae bacterium
TTGTTAATAAAGCTATTGCTCAGGTCGTGGTACGTCCAAGTGTCTTGAGCAAGCGGTTGTCTTACAAAAGCTTTGGCTTGGGGCGAATCTCAATCTGCAGCAGTTCAAAATTAAAGCACTTGTGAATGGTGAGTTCAAGCACTAATAAATTAATTTATGGAATATCGCAAAATTTAGATGATATGGGTAAGGAACACACAACTTATTGCGGCATATTGCGGCTATCTGTTTCATTTTTGACACTTTTGTGGGCATTTTTGCTTTTATCTTTTGCCAGAACTTCGTGCAAAAACAGCGCGACGGGTATGACTATAATCCCGAGAATCATAACGTATCGCTTAATGTCTTGAAATTCATAACCTTGTTTAGCTAATTGATAGGCTGCTAAACCCCATGCGGCAGCCGAAAAATACGCCATAGCTTTCTGTTTATAGACACCGAATGCAATTAATGCGGTAACAGACGCCAAAAATAACCCATATACATTTTTAAAGGATAAAAATCCCACCACTGAAGCTACCAGCAAGAGCAATAAGGCCCAATTTAAAACCTTTGCGATCTGAAACATTTTTGACATACGCAGCTCCAATTTAAACCAATGAATTAAGTGTTACTTTTTTACACCAGTATTATTCTTGCTTTTCATCGCCCTATTCTTGTTTCTCATTACCCTTAGGCGACTCAAACCAATCTTGATATTTTTTGTGCACACCGCGTCTTAATACCTGCGAATAATCTTCCATAGTATCGACACCAACCAAGACCACCACAATGACGATGGAAAGCTTGATCGCTACCACGTCATAGCCGAGCGCAATGCACACGCCAATCGCTGCTAGCGACCAAATGGTAGCCGCTGAAGTCACACCCAACACCATACCATCGCGCGCCAGCATCACCCCCGCACCCAAAAAGCCGATGCCCGTAATAACTTGTCCGATAATTCGCGAAGGGTCAGTCGCTGCAGTGGATACCAACATAGAAGCGGCGATAAATATATACGTGCCTAGCGTAATTAATGCCGAAGTGCGGATACCCACGGGCTTACCGCGCACTTGGCGTTCCAAGCCAATGATGGCACCACACAATACTGATGTGCCTACCGCCTGCCATTCAAAGGGCGCAATTGAAATAAGTTCTGCGTAAGTCATTAATGCGTTCCATAAAAAATTAATTCAAACCCATTGCGGCTTTCACAATGATTTTTTTCAGTTCCGTTAATGAGTTTAGTTGGCGCATGCCGGAATTGCGCAACCAGATAAGCATTAATGATTCGCTGCCGAACAAACGCTTAAAGGCTTCCATTGCAGACATCATGATTAAATTGCCCGCTAAACGTTGGCGCTGATAGCGGCGCAAAATGGAAAAATCGTTTAAAGGAACTTTGCGCATGAGCGCGCGTTCGATTTCTTGCGCAAGCGCGATCACATCCAACAAACCTAGATTAACGCCCTGCCCAGCCAAAGGATGAATATTGTGTGCAGCATCGCCAACTAAAACGATATTGGGCTGGATGTAAGTTTTTGCGTGACGCTGGCGAAGCGGAATTGCGAAGCGTTCCGCAGCATGAATAATCTTGCCGAGTTTATGTTCAAACGCAAAACCTAAACGCGCGCAAAATTCGGCATCATTTAATTGCATTAACTCATCGGCCCATTCTGTTTCAGCAGACCAGACGATCGAACAGAAGTGTTTTTGATTCGTTGTTGATAAAGGTAGAAATGCTAGCGGACCTGTGCGCATAAAACGCTGCCATGCGGTTGCTTGATGTGGCAATTCTGTTTGCACCGTAGTAACTATGGCTTTATGGCCGTAATCCCATTCGCGAGTTTGAAATGCTGCCAGCTCACGCACTGTAGACTGCGCACCATCAGCAGCAATTAATAAATTAGTCGTAATCAGTTCGCCGTTATCTAACTCAATCTGAACTTTTTCATCACGCACTAAATTCACAATCTTGGCGGGTTGAATCAATATGATATTCGAATGCTCAGCTATTTTTTTTCGCAGCGCAGTCACTATCACCGAATTCTCTACAATATGACCCAAATGATTTTCGCGCACTTCGGCGCAATTAAAATGAATATCCGCTGTACCTTCACCGTCCCACACATGCATATCGCGATAGGCGCAAGCACGGGTTTGCAACACTTCACTCCAGATGCCAATTTTTGCTAAAAGATTTTGCGAAGCTTGAGTAAGCGCAACTACACGCGGATCAAAATGTTCACCTTCAAAATGCTGGGCATCGCCACCCGCTTCAATTAAAGCGATGCGTAAATCTTGTGCACTGCTTTCCTGGGCAATGGCACAAGCAAGGCTGCCGCCTACAAGTCCGGCACCGACTATGACAATATCAAATGTCTGTGTCATAGAAATTTTGCTCCCGCTGTACCCATTGTCTGCGCCGCAAATTGTGATTTCACCGCGGGCAATACATCCAAACCTATAAACCCTAGATGACGCAGTGCAATCAGTGGTAGAGATGAGCTGGAAAACATGCGTACTAATTTATCGCTAAACTCTATGGTAAGTGTTTGATCCAACGCTTGGCGATCTAGATAATCTTGCAACACACTTAATTCACCGATTTGTTTACCTGCCGCTTCGCCTTGGATTAAGGCATCCACCAAGCATACACAATCGCGCAAAGATAAATTAAAACCCTGCCCTGCAACGGGATGTAAAAAATGCGCGGCATTGCCTACCAATACAATATGCGAACGAATTTGTTCTCTGGCTGTTACCAGTTTCAATTCATACGCGTGACGCTGACTAACGCGCGTGAATTTTCCTAAGCGATTTCCAAAGCGAGTTTGTAGATGCTGCAAAAAATCTTCATCATTTAACTCAACAATTTCTGCCGCTTGATCGCGCGGCAAGGTAAGAACTAGCGCAGATTCTTTTGCTGTAGCCGATTCGCCTAACGGTAAAAGTGCAAGCGGGCCTTGTGATGTGAAACGCTCATAAGCAACACCTTGATGTGCTTCACTATACGCAATATTTGCGATCAACGCGGTTTGGTCGTAGTCCTTTATATTGGAGTCAATGCCGAGACTTTTACGCAATGGCG
>CAZZEV010000356.1:0-3069 GCA_964653305.1 uncultured Cellvibrionaceae bacterium
ATTTTATCCACTTGGTTTGCGATCGCTTGCAGCACTTGTTGAGTGGTTTCCAGCGGCGTGCCTTCGGGCATATCCACAATAATTTGGAATTCGCTTTTGTTGTCAAAGGGCAGCATTTTCAGCATTACACCTTGCACAACCACCAGCCCAATCGAGAGTGTAATCAGTCCTAAAATACCGCCGAGCAAATATAAGCGCGCCTTTTTACCAGATTCTTGACGTAAAAACGGCGACATGATTTTGGTGAAAAAAGGCAGGAACTTGTTGTTCTCGTTTTTCTGTTCTCCGTGCCCATCGTGATTGTTTTGATTGGCATGCATCACGTTTTGAAATAATTTGCGATAAAGCCAAGGCGTAAACATAAAAGCGACTGCCAGCGAAATTAGCATGCCGCTAGAGGCGTTGATGGGAATGGGCAGCATATAAGGCCCCATCAAACCGCTCACAAAAGCCATCGGCAGTAGGGCGGCGATCACCGTGAAGGTCGCCAAAATTGTGGGGCCGCCCACTTCATCCACCGCGAGGGGAATGGCTTCATCCAGCGAAAGTTTGCCTTGGCTCATATGGCGATGGATGTTTTCTACCACCACAATCGCATCGTCCACCAAAATACCAATCGAGAAAATCAGTGCAAAGAGTGAAACGCGGTTAAGCGTAAAGCCCCATGCCCAAGAGGCGAACAAAGTGATGGCGAGTGTGACGATAACCGCCGCGCCCACCACCAAGGATTCGCGCCGCCCGAGTGCGATAAGCACCAGAACAATCACGGAAAGTGTGGCGAAAATCAGTTTCTTAATCAGGGTTTTGGCTTTGTCTTCGGCGGTGGCGCCGTAGTTGCGGGTGATGGTCATTTCCACGGCATCGGGCAGGCTGACACCGCGAACTTGTTCAAGGCGTTTTATTGCATTTTCGGCCACATCTACCGCATTTTCACCGGCTTTTTTAGCAATAGCGAGAGTGATGGCAGGGTAGCGGCCAGCGGTTTTGCCATCGATTGCGGGCGTGCCGTAGGTGACGTATTGGGTGGCGGTATCTGCGCCCAAGCTGACGTTTGCGACATCGCGCAAAAACACGGGCGAACCCTGGTAAACGCCAACGACTAAATCAGCAATTTCTTCAGGGTTCATTAAAAAGCTGCCTGCTTGCACCAGCATTTCGCGGTTGTTATCCACCAGCGAACCCGCCGCTATGGAGCTGTTGGCGCTGCCGAGTGCGTGGCGTAAATCGTCCAGCGTGAGTTGGTAGGCGGCAAGGCGTTGGGGGTCAAAAAGCACTCTTACGGCTTTGTCGGGGCCGCCGATAATCGCAATTTCGCGGGTGCCGGGCACGCGCTGTAAATCGCTTTGCAGGCGGCGGGCGATACTCAGTAAATTGCTATTTGTCGCACTGTTTTTGCTCCACAAGGTCGCGCTGACAATGGGTACATCGTCAATGCCTTTGGGCTTAATCAGCGGTTTGCCTATGCCTGCATTTGCGGGAACCCAATCGCCTTTGGCGTAAAAGGCGTTGTACAAACGCACTATGGCATCAGTGCGTGGCTCGCCTACTTTGAAGCGCACGGTCAGCGCGGCCATACCGGGCGATGAGGTGGAATAGATATGCTCAACGCCCTGAATTTCCGCAACTATATGCTCTGCTGGATTTGTCACCAGCGCCTCCACTTCTGCCGAGCTAGCGCCGGGGAAGGGGATAAACACATTGGCAAAGGTCACATTGATTTGCGGCTCTTCTTCACGCGGCGTAACCAGCACGGCAAAAATCCCCAGCAATAAGCCGGTGAGCGCTAAAAGCGGTGTGATTTCCGTAGTCAAAAAGGCTTTGGCAATACGCCCAGAAATACCGAGCGATGCAGCTGAATGGCGGTCACTCATGGTTTATTCCCCAGCCTTTTTGTAAGCATTGGCTGCAGCTATAGGGTCAGCCACTAACTGCTCGCCTGCCTGCAAACCCGCCAAAATCGGGTAGCGGTTATCGGCAGTGCGGCTGCCTAAATTCACTATGCGCAGCTCGAGTTTGTTGTTCGCTAGCACGTAAACGCCGGTCACTTCGCCGCGTTGTGCAACGGCGCTGGCAGGCACCAATAAACGCTCAGTTTCGCCACTTACAAAGGCGATTTTCACCAAGGTGCCGGGGAATAAACTGTGGTCGCCATTGGGCAAATTCACCAATACTTTAAAGCTGTGTGTTTGTGGATCTGCGCTTGGCGGGATGCGCATATCACTGGTTTCCAATACCTTGCCATCGCTCAACAAAACCCGAGCTTTTTTAAATTTACGCACTTGGCCGATGTGCTCTTGGGGAATATCCACCTGCGCGCGCAATTGCTCAAGCGATAAACCCGTCATAAGCGGCGTTCCCGGTGCGACGGTTTCGCCCACCTTAATCATGCGGTTGACCACGATTCCTGCGTAAGGTGCATAGATGGCAGTATTAGATGCGCCTTCATTGGCTTCTTTCAGCCCCGCTTCGGCAGATTTAAACGCAGATTCGGCTTTATCAAAATCGGCTTTGGCTATGAGCTTTTTGGTGAGCATATCCTGCATGCGGGCGAACTGAGCTTTGGCTTCTGCAAACTTAGCTTGTGCGCCAAAGGCGCGGGCTTTTTGTTCTACATCAGTAAAGCGCACAATCAAGTCGCCTTTTTTCACGAAGTCGCCGACATCGACAGGCAACTCCAGCACGCGACCAGAGGTTTGTGCCGAGACTGTTGCTTGGTTAATGGCTTCGATGACACCATCAAATTTGACTTCCAATGCAACCTTTGAGGGGGCTAGGGTGATGGTTTCTAGCTTTGGCAGCGCCGCTGGAGTTGAGGTGGTGGCAGGTTTCTCTGAGCAGGCTCCGAGCAAACCTATCAGCAAAAATAAAGGAGCAAATTTCAGGTTCATAGTGAATCCTATTAGTCATTAATTTTGAGAATTTGGCACCAAACGGGTCCCATGTGAGTTCGCCGAGCATTGGAGGAAAATTGCCGTAAAACGCACAGGACGTGCGTTTTAGTGACGATGCGACAGGGATGTCGCACCGGAACGACGGCAATTTTCCGAAACGCGCAGGAAACACGAACGA
>CAZZEV010000357.1:0-3063 GCA_964653305.1 uncultured Cellvibrionaceae bacterium
TAGCGAAACTATTGAGCTGCCCATCAACGGATTATTCGTGATGTGTTTGGCGCTGGGTATTTCCACCGCGGTAGGTATTTTAATGTATCGCTCGCGTTGGGGAACACAAGTGCGCGCCGTTGTACAAAATCGCCCCATGGCCGGTGCTGTGGGAATTAATACGGCAAAAGTAGACCGTATTACCTTCGCGCTCGGTTGCGGTATTGCCGGTGTTGCTGGTAGCGCATTCACTATGATCGGTTCCACTGGGCCAACCTCTGGCCAGCTTTATATTGTGGATACTTTCTTGGTGGTGGTATTTGGCGGTGCAACCAGTTTGCTCGGCACCATTGCTTCTGCATTCACGATTTCGCAAGCGCAATCCACCATGGAATTCTTTATGAGCGGTTCCATGGCCAAAGTATTAACGCTCCTGTTTGTGGTGTTCATCTTAATGTTGCGCCCACAAGGTTTGTTCACGCTGAAAGTTCGTCGTTGAGGAGTACATCATGTCTTATCAAGGCTTAGCATCGCTGTTCCCCAAAAAAGAAATTTCCGGTTTCGTGGTACTGGCAGTTTTATTAGTCGTGGTGCTGCCTTTATCGCTGGATATTTTCCGCTTAAATTTAATGGGCAAATATTTAACCTACGCTTTTGTCGCCATAGGCTTAGTCTTGTGCTGGGGCTACGGTGGCATTTTGAGCTTAGGGCAGGGCGTGTTTTTTGGAATAGGTGGTTATTTAATGGCGATGTTTCTGAAATTAGAAGCGTCTGATCCTATCACCACGAAAATTCAATCGACACCGGGTATTCCTGATTTTATGGATTGGAATCAGATAACTGCGCTGCCATTTTTTTGGAAACCGTTTTACAGTTTTCCATTTACGATTGCAGCCATTTTGATCATCCCGGCCATCATCGCCTATCTAGTAGGCGCGGCAATGTTTAAGCGGCGGGTAGGCGGTGTTTACTTTGCGATTATTACCCAGGCCATTGCAGCCATTCTCACCATTTTAATTATTGGTCAACAAGGCTATACCGGCGGTGTAAATGGTATGACAGATTTGCGCACGCTCTTGGGCTGGGATATTCGTTCCGATTCCGCAAAATATATTCTCTATTTTGTGTGTGTGGGCATGTTGTTCTTATGTTTGTTTGTCGCCCAGTTTGTGCGTAAAAGTAAATTTGGCCGCTTACTGGTTGCTATGCGGGATAAGGAAGATCGAGTACGGTTTTCTGGTTACGATGTTTCCAACTTTAAAATATTTGTGTTTTGTTTGGGTGCCGTGTTTGCTGCGATTGGCGGAGCAATGTTCACCTTACAGGTTGGATTTATGTCGCCAACCTTAGTGGGAATTGTGCCTTCCATTGAAATGGTAATTTTCTGTGCGGTGGGCGGGCGCATGTCTATCATCGGCGCAGTTTACGGTGCGCTTTTGGTGAATTGGGCAAAATCCAGCTTGTCAGAAAGTTTCCCTGAGTTGTGGTTGTTTGCCCTCGGTGGTCTATTTATTGCCGTGGTTATGGCCTTCCCTAATGGTTTGGCAGGTTTATATACAACCTATGTTTTGCCAAAACTTAACCAGTGGGTTGCTGATTTTAAAGCTCGAAAAGAGAAACCGGTCGTTGAAAAAACTGAGGATGTAAAGGCTCAGGTCAGCAAGCCTTCAGCAAAAGTTGACACCATCGGTAGCCACAACTCATCGCCTTTAACCCAAGGAGTTCTTCATGAGTAACAACACAGATTTTTTATTAGCGGTTGAAGGTCTCACAGTTTCTTTTGACGGGTTTAAAGCCGTAAATGATTTAACTTTCTATGTGGATGAACACGAAATTCGCGTGATCATAGGCCCCAATGGCGCCGGTAAAACCACAGTGTTGGATTTGATTTGTGGCCGCACTAAAGCAACTCAAGGCTCTATTAAGTTTCGCAATAAAGAGCTAACCACTATGAAGGAGCACGACATAGTTAAAGCAGGTGTCGGCAGAAAGTTTCAAACACCTTCAATCTATGGCGACCTGAGTGTGTTTGAAAACTTGGAGATTTCTTTTCCGCGTGGTCGCTCAGTATTTGGCGCGCTTGCCTTTAAACGCGATGCAGAAGTGATTAACAAAGTGCATGAAATTGCCGACATGATTTTCCTCACGGAATTTTTGGATAAACAAGCGGAGCTATTAAGTCACGGACAAAAGCAATGGTTGGAAATTGGCATGTTGCTTATTCAAGACCCAGAATTACTGATGCTTGATGAACCTGTTGCGGGTATGTCAGTGGCAGAGCGTCAACAAACAGCAGACCTTTTGCGGCGCATTACTAAAGATCGCTCAGTCATTGTGATTGAGCACGATATGCAGTTCGTTGCCAAAATTGCTGACCGAGTAACGGTGTTGCACCAAGGAAAAATTCTTGCCGAAGGCTCAATCGATAAAGTGAAAGCTGACCCTAATGTGATTGAGGTGTATTTGGGCCATTAAGCCGATCGCCTATTCATAATCTATTGAGGAATTAAGTATGTTAGCAGTCTCTGATTACCGCGTGTGTTATGGCCAAAGTGAAGTTTTACACGGCTTAAATTTTACCGTGCAACCCAATGAAATTGTCGCGATTATGGGGCGTAATGGCATGGGTAAAACCACCTTGATGAAATCCTTAATGGGTGTAATACCTAGCGCGTCTGGCAGCGTGAAACTTGGTGAAACCGAAGTGAGTGGTTTAAAAAGCTATCAGCGCGTTGCAACTGGCTTTGGTTTTGTACCCCAAGGCCGCATGATATTTTCTAGCATGACAGTGAAGGAAAATATTGAAACGGGTTTAACGTCCACCAACAAAAAAAATGTGCCGCAAGAACTCTACGATATGTTTCCTGTTTTGCATGAAATGCGCGGCAGACGGGGCGGTAATTTATCGGGCGGGCAGCAACAACAATTGGCCATTGCACGTGCATTGGCGAGCGACCCTAAAATGCTGTTATTGGATGAACCCACTGAAGGTATTCAGCCTTCCATTATTCGTGAGATGGGGCGAACCTTAAAAGCGATACGTGATAAACGTGGCTTGTCGATTATTGTCTCTGAACAAGTGCT
>CAZZEV010000358.1:0-3047 GCA_964653305.1 uncultured Cellvibrionaceae bacterium
CATTGAAATACGGTGCACCACCACACGGCGGTTTGGCATTCGGTTTGGATCGCTTAATTATGTTGATGATTGGCGCAAGCTCAATCCGCGACGTAATCGCTTTCCCAAAAACGCAAAGTGCTGCCTGTGTAATGACGGATGCGCCAGGTTTTGTGGATGATTTGCAATTGCGCGAATTGCATATTCGTTTGCGTAAGAAAGAAAAAGCTGAAGCTGCTCAAGCAGAATCCGCGGAATACGGAATGTAATTTTTCTTTCCAAAAAAAGGGTGGGCAATGCCCGCCCTTTTTTTATCTTTTAAATGTGAATAGAAATATCTTGGAGAAACAAGATGGCTGGCCACAGTAAATGGCACAACATGCGTCACCGCAAAGCGCGACAAGATGCCAAGCGCGTAAAAATTTTTACCAAACTCATTCGTGAAATAACC
Organism: uncultured Cellvibrionaceae bacterium; assembly: GCA_964653305.1. Lineage (GTDB taxonomy): Bacteria > Pseudomonadota > Gammaproteobacteria > Pseudomonadales > Cellvibrionaceae > Cellvibrio. The sequence goes on from CAZZEV010000358.1 coordinate 431, forward strand.
GTAGCGGCAAAAAGCAGCCCGAACAGTGCGGACAACCCGCGTTTACGTGCTGCGGTCGATGAAGCGCTTTATAACAATATGAAGCGTGACTCCGTTGAAAAAGCAATTGCGCGCGGTGCAGGCACAACCGAAGCGGATAATTACGAAGAATTAACTTATGAAGGTTACGGCGTAAACGGCGTAGCATTTATTGTTGAATGCATGACCGATAATCGTAACCGTACTGCTGGCGAAGTGCGTCATGCGTTTGATAAACGCGGCGGCAATCTCGGCACCAATGGCTCAGTTTCTTATTTGTTCAGTAAAAAAGGACACATTAGTTTTGCGTCAGGCGTTAATGAAGATGCCTTGATGGAAGCCGCTTTGGAAGCGGGTGCGGATGATGTGGTCACTAACGATGATGGTTCGCTGGAAGTGTTCACTGCCTTTGAAGATTATCTCAATGTTAAAGACGCTTTAATGGCCGCTGGATTTAAGCCCGAACATTCCGAAATTATCATGCAACCTTCATTAACCGTATCGCTCGATAAAGACCAAGCTGAAAAAATTCTGGCGTTGATTGATATGCTGGAAGACTTAGATGATGTGCAGAAAGTTTATACCAACGCTGATATCTCTGAGGAAATCATGGAGTTGATTGGTTAATTCCCCCCCCCCTTTATCGTCCCGCGTGATTTTAAAGATACCTATGTCTCTTAAGGCATAGGTATCTCCCCACATTGAGTCTCAGCATCTTGCCTATCCGGCCTCTTCATGCAACACTGTACGGATCTACAGTTTTCTAAAATTCCGGTTTTCCCTATGGCACTTATTCTCGGAATAGATCCCGGTTCTCGTAAAACCGGTTTTGGCATTATCAATGCGATTGGCAATAAAACCGAGTATGTCACCAGTGGTGTAATTCGCATTCCTGATGTGGAGTTGCCCGAGCGTTTAAAAATTATTTTTAACTCCATCACCCAAATCATTAACCAATATTGTCCGCAAGAAATGGCAATTGAGCAGGTCTTTATGGCCAAAAATGCCGCTTCAGCGCTCAAGTTGGGGCAGGCGCGTGGTGCGGCGATAGTAGCGGCAGTAGCGCAGGATTTGCCGGTTTCAGAATATGAAGCGCGCAAGGTAAAGCAATCGGTCGTGGGAAATGGCGCGGCAGATAAGCTGCAGGTTCAGCATATGGTTAAAACACTGTTGCGGCTCCCCGCAGCCCCGCAAGAAGACGCGGCGGATGCGCTTGCCGTAGCGCTCTGCCATGCCAACAGCTCGCAGCACCTTATCAAGCTGGCGGGTTCAGTTAGTTTCAGGCGCGGTCGAGTTGTGTAGAGGCGGCCTTCCGCATCTCAATTATTTAAAATTCCTAAACTGCATTACAATCGCAGCCAATCACAATAAAGGCTTTTAGCGCATGATCGGACGTCTTCGCGGTACTCTCATCGAAAAACAACCACCTTACTTATTGTTGGATGTAAATGGCGTTGGCTATGAGCTACAAGCTCCCATGACGACTTTTTATCGTTTGCCTGCTCTTGGTGCAGAGGTTATTTTGCACACTCACTTATCTATTACCGAAAATCTGCACCAGCTATTCGGTTTTGCCGATCAGCGCGACCGCTCGTTGTTTCGTACTCTCATTAAAGTGAATGGCGTGGGGCCCAAATTGGCGGTGGGTATATTGTCGGGCATGGAGGCGGATGATATCGCTCGCTGCGTGCGCGACAATAACGTAAAAGCGCTCACCAAGGTCCCTGGCATAGGCACCAAAACCGCTGAACGTTTAGTGATTGAGTTGCGCGACCGATTGAAAACTTGGGATATGCCCCACGGTGATCTGTTGGCGCATAACGAAATCCAGCAGATCGCGAGTAACAACGATCTTTATGCCGAGGCCGAAAGCGCGCTTATCGCACTGGGCTACAAGCCTGTTGATGCAGCCAAGATGATTGCGAGCGCGGCCAAACAAAAGCCTGACGCGACTAGCCAAGAGTTGATTCGTTTGGCGCTACGAAGTATGGCGAGTGCTTAAGTTTGCAGCGCACATCAAATTTTCACACAAACACCTTATCCTAAGAGCCGATAATGATTGAAACAGATCGCCTGATTGCCCCCGCAGCCAAAGAGCGTGAAGACTATTTGGATCGCACTGTGCGCCCCAAAAGCCTTGCGGATTATGTGGGTCAGCCGGTGGTGCGCGAGCAGATGGAGATTTTTATTGGCGCGGCTAAAAAGCGCGGCGAAGCCTTGGATCACACCTTGGTATTTGGACCGCCTGGCTTGGGTAAGACCACTTTGGCGAACATCATTGCCAACGAAATGGGTGTTTCGCTTAAAAGTACCTCTGGCCCCGTGCTGGAAAAAGCCGGTGATTTGGCGGCGTTAATGACCAACCTTGAGCCGGGCGATGTGCTTTTTATCGATGAGATCCATCGTTTAAGCCCTGTGGTAGAGGAGATTCTCTATCCTGCAATGGAAGATTTTCAGTTGGACATAATGATTGGCGAAGGCCCAGCTGCGCGTTCTATCAAGCTTGATTTACCGCAGTTTACCTTGGTTGGGGCAACCACCCGAGCAGGGCTTTTAACCTCACCCTTGCGCGACCGTTTTGGTATTGTTCAGCGTTTGG